>JAFUKH010000087.1 GCA_017467845.1 Lachnospiraceae bacterium
CTTTGAATTTCAAACCTTATGTAGGAGGAGTATATATGAACTGGGAGCAGGCATCCAAGGATTTGGAGGAAAGACGTGCAAAAGCCGCAATTGGTGGCGGACAGTTAAAGATTGATAAACAGCATCAGCAGGGAAAGCTTACCGCAAGAGAGCGTATCGAAGTTTTACTGGACCCAGGCACCTTTGTGGAAGTGGACAATTTCGTTGAAGGACGAATTGATGATTTTGAATTGGACAAAAGACGTGTGCCGGGCGATGGTGTAGTGACCGGCTACGGTGAAATAGATGGAAGAACTGTATTTGTAGCAAGTGAGGACTTCACAGTTATTGGCGGTACTCTTGGAGAATATCATTCCATGAAGATTGCAAGAATTCAGGATATGGCAATGACCATGAAGGCTCCTATGATCTGTATTAACGATAGTGGCGGAGCTCGTATCGAAGAGGGTATCTCTTCTCTTAGCGGATACGCAGGAATGTTCCTTCGTCATACCAAGGCATCCGGTGTGATTCCTCAGATTGCAGTTATCTTAGGACCTTGCTCCGGTGGTGCGTGCTATGCTCCGGCAATCTGCGATTTTATCTTTATGGTGCGTGACGTCTCTAAGATGTTCATTACCGGACCGAATGTAGTTAAGACTGTTATTAACGAGGAAGTTTCTACAGAAGAGCTGGGTGGTGCTCAGGTTCATGCAACCAAGAGTGGTGTATCACACTTCACTTATGATACTGAAGGTGAGTGCCTTATGGGCGTTCGTAAGCTTCTTGCTTACCTGCCCAGCAACTTTGAAGAGAAGCCTCCTAAGAGTCTTTCTGTAGAAAAGAGAGAGAAAGCATTCCTTAACATGAATAAGATGTTGGAAAAGATTGGCTCTAAGAAGCAGCAGCCTGTAGTAAACGGTGCCAACCCTTGCGCACGTTTACAGGAGATTGTACCGGATAATTCCAGAATTGCATATGATGTAAAGGAAGTTATTGATTGTATCGTAGATCCGGGCAGCTTTTTTGAGGTACAGAAGGAATTTGCTACCAATGTGGTGGTAGGTTTCTCCAGAATGAACGGTGCGGTAGTTGGTATTGTGGCAAATCAGCCAAAGCAGATGGCAGGATCCTTGGATTACCATGCTTCTGACAAGATGGCAAGATTTATCCGCTTCTGTGACTGCTTTAATATTCCTTTGATTACCTTAGTAGATGTACCTGCTTTCTTACCGGGTACTGCTCAGGAGCACAACGGAATCATCCGCCATGGTGCGAAGGTGCTTTATGCATACTCTGAGGCAACTGTTCCGAAGATTTCTTTGATTATGAGAAAGGCTTACGGTGGTGCATATATTGCCATGAATTCTAAGGATATGGGCGCAGATATGGTATTTGCATGGCCTATCGCAGAAATCGCAGTAATGGGTGCGGATGGTGCCGTAAATATTGCATTTAAGAGAAAAATTAAGAATTCTTCAGACCCTGAGGCGATGAGAGCACAGTGCAAGAAGGAATACGAGGATCGTTTCTTAAATCCTTATGTGGCTGCGTCCAGAGGTTATGTAAATGAAGTAATTCAGACTTATGAGACAAGAGAGAAGCTGTTAAAGGCACTGAAGGTTTTAAAGTCAAAGAATGTGGAAGCTCCCAAGAAAAAGCACGGAAATATTCCACTGTAAGAGAATGTAGAAATACTTGTATCTATAGGGGAAAATGTGCTACACTAATAAAAGAGATTTCGGTATTTAACTTTTGGAGGGTAAATAAATGGAAATGCTTTTATTAATGGGCGGCGGTTTATTAATTATCATTGTGGCAGTAATTGCGGCAGTGGTTTCATCGATATCATCTTCGGCGATTGTGGGCGATGATGGAGTGAAGGAATAAATTGCAAAGCAAAGGGTGTGTCTGCATATGCAAGCACACCCTTTCTTTTATATATAACCAAGTGTTTTAAAGATGAATAGAAATACGGTTAAGGTGATTGAGCTTAAGAAAGTAGTAGCAACCACCAGACTGGAGGTGAGTACGCCTTCATGTCCCATGCTTTTAGCCATGATATAGCAGCTTGGGGTGGTAGGTGCACCCAGCATAACCAGAAGAGCTACCAGCATCTCATTCCGAAAGCCCATGTGGATTGCCAATGGCAAGAAGATGGCGGCGGGAATCACCAGCTTAATGCAAGAGCCGATGGCTGTGGGACCAAGCTGTTTGATTGCCTTTTTTCCTTCAAAGCCTGCACCTAGGGCTATCAAGGCAAGGGGAGAAGCTAACTGACCGATATTGCCAATGGTTTTGGTAATCACCAGCGGAAAAGGAACTCGTATAAGAGAGGCTGCCATACCAAGGAAAATGCCGATGATAATAGGGTTCTTAAGAACATCAATACAAGTTTTCTTAAGGGATGTTTTGGAAAGACCTTTGGCATCCGGCCCTGTCAGGGATAGGACAAATACGGCAGCTACGTTGTACAAGGGTACGGTTCCGATGATCATCAGCGGTGCCATACCGGAGTTACCATAGATGTTCTGAATGAAGGCGAGACCCATAACGGCAGCACTGCCACGATAGGAGCCCTGTACAAATTCGCCCAGGATATTTTTATCTTTCATAAATAGGTGAGCTAACACCCAGACTGTAATAATGCAGAACAGAGTCACAAAAAAGCAGAAGCATACGTATTTGGTATCCCATACTGTGTAGAAATCCGATTCTGCAATGTCTTTAAAAACCAGAAATGGCAGGGTGACCTTGAAGTTGAAGGTATTCAATGTTTTTATAAAAGACTCGTCCAGCATCTTGATACGGTGTAGGAAATAGCCGATGACCATTACCAGAAAGATGGGGACGGTTGCGTTTAAGCTAAAGTATAGTTGTTCCATAGGAGTGTCATTGCCTTTCTCACTTTACTAAAACGAAGTATAGGTCAGTGGACTTAAAAAATCAAGTTGTCGGTGGAAAAAAGAGCAGAAAAAGTGATATACTATCGATATGGAATTTGAGGTTCAGATTGTTATTGGAATTGTAATTTTTATAGTGATAATACTGGTGGCGGTGCTTTTTTTGCATAAGGCCAAAAAGCGCTATCCGGCAGATATTGATTTGATGGAAGGCAGAGACTTTGAACGGTTCTGCGCAGAGCTTTTGAAAAGAAGGGGCTTTCTGGAGGTAGAGGTTACTAAAGGGAGCGGTGACTACGGAATTGATATTCTGGCAGAGAAGGATGGAGTGACCTATGCCATTCAGTGTAAGTGTTATGATGGTACACCTGTAGGAGTGTCAGCCATTCAGGAGGCTTATGCGGGTAGAGACTATTATGATCGGATGGTTGGGGCAGTAATGACCAATCAGTATTTCACCTCGCCGGCGGTAGAAGCGGCCCGAAAGCTTAAGATTCTTTTGTGGGATCGCGGGTATTTAGAGCGAATGATGGAGGAAGAGGCGTGAATATTAAAGCCACACTAAACGAAGTGCTGGTAAAGCTTTTTCGTGAAATAATCACAATTGAAGAACGAGCCATTAAGCAGAGTCCGTTCAAGGACCTGACTGCTAACGAAATGCATGTAATAGAGGCTATCGGAACGGGCGAGGCTAAGAATATGTCTACGGTAGCGAAGGCCTTATCCATTACCACAGGTACCCTGACCATCTCTGTAAACGGACTGGTAAAGAAGGGGTATGTGGAGAGAGTGCGAAGCGAAGAGGACAGGCGAGTAGTATTGGTGTCCCTGACTCCTAAGGGTAAGCGGGCTCATGCCCAGCACGCAGGCTTCCACAACAACATGATGGATGCTGTTGCAGAAGGTCTGAATGAGGAAGAATTAGAAGTGCTTGGAAAGGCTCTTAACAATTTAAACAGATACTTTATTAATATCAAGAATGGACTGTAGGGTGTCAAAATCCGCAGGTCCGTTATCCAGCAGGAACTTATGGAAGGAGAGGTCGCTGTAATTATCTCCCCAGAGCGTAAGTGCCTGCTTTTTTAGTTCCAGAATTTCCAGATATCCGACGTAGTATTTTAGGTAATTGGTAGGCTCTTCTACGATGTATCGGTAGATGGCTGAGATAGTTTCGGCATCTGTGATGCCAAATTTCTCTAATTGGTGAAGTACATCTACTTCGGTGGCACCATCGTAGTGAATCATGATGTCCAAAAGACCGTACACTGCCAGCAGGAGACTGCGCTGGTGTTTTTCTGCCTGAGCGATTCGGGCTGCATCTTCATATCCGCTTTCCTGAAGTAAGGATGTGGCATAGTCATAGGATATGAATTCCGTATATAGTGCCCAGCCTTCCAAGAAGCCCCCGTACCAAAGCAGTGACTTCAGATAACCGTTTTCCTGTTGCTCCATTTTATAGCTGTCATAGGCGTTCTGGTACAGATGGCCGGGGAAACCTTCATGAGCAAGGGTAGTGTACAGTTCAAGGCCTGTCTTGGTTAGCTGCTTATTGATGTAGATAACATTGCTTTTGTAATCGTCAAGGGGCGGTGTCAGGTAAAAGGCAGGCGCCGTGTGCTCCGTCAGAGCATCGGACACGTTCTTCACCTGTAGCTGCAGAGTGGTCTGGAGTGGCGGGAAGTCTTCCTCCATTCGTGACTGTAAATCCTCCAAAATGGCCATAGTATCCGTAATAGGAAAGTCGGTAGATAGCTTTAATTCATTTTCCCGGAGCAGTGCCTGCACATTCTCATTGCGGAGAAGATAGATAAGGGCGTCATATTCCTCATCGATTTGTGTGAGTAGAAGCTTGCGGATATCTTCCACGCTGCGGCTGGAACCGGTTTGGCTTTTCAGCAGTGCCTCATAGTAGGTACTGCCATCCTGCTTATGGCACAATCCCTCCACAGGGGTGCAGTATTCCCGAAGCTCCCACAGACCGTCACGTAGGGAACGATAGACCGGTAGAACTTTGGAAAGAAGAATCTCATTATGGGTTTCTATGTATGCGGCAGCCTCCTTGCTGCTTAAGACGCCGGTAGTCTGCAGCTCCTGCAGGCGTTCGGAAAAGGTCTGCTGCAGGAAATGCACGCCTGCATTTATGTCTTCTTCCGCCAGACAGCTTTTCAGGCCGTTTAGTACATCTGTCAGAGAATCAATGGACATGAATAATCCGTCTCGGGCTTTTTCCTGCTCATAGGTCAGGAGGGATGTCAGATAATCCGGGACAACGGCGAGGAGATCTAAGTATTCATTGATATCCTGTTTATGGCGAAGCTGGTACTCTGCCAGAAGAATGAGGAGTTGGGTATGTACGCCGGAAGAAGGGGAAAAGGGCTCCTCGTAATAGGTGAAGCTATTTACGGTAATGGCATCATCCAGTCCCTTTACCAGAAGCTGTCTTATGGCTTCGTTCTCCGAAGATAGCTGCTCATCCTGCATTGCAGTGAGCTGGTCTCTGTATTTGGTAAGTGTTTCTGTTCGTTTTCTGGTATCGCTTTTGCTGTAAAGAGGAAGGGATACATCATCGGTATCCAGACCGTATTTGCCGGGGGAGGCAAAGGTGTAGTGGAGACTTAGGGTGTCGCCACTCATTTCTTCCTGAAAGAGGGATTTGCCCACCTGGGAAAATTCGGAGTCTGCACTGCCACAGCCGCAGAGCAGAAGAGAAAGTAGAAGCATTAATAGAGTACGTTTTAGTTTTTTCATGTTGGACACGACTCGTAAAGTGTTTTGTAATGTATATGAGGTGTTGGTTGCAAAGATGCGTAATAATTCAGAGCCAATTCGCAAAATCGCCTCGACGAGGCTTTTCTTCTGCTCATTGAGGTTCTAAATTGTTCAAAAAGAAGATGTATTTAATACAACTTGACAAACTTGTACATAAAAAGTGCAAAAGATGTATTGACGAAAAAGAACAAGATGTCTATACTGAAAGCATGAGTGAAAAAGTTCCCAAATACCAGGAATTGGTAGACTACATTAAACTGAATATTGAAAACGGTAATCTTAAGGCCGGAGATAAGCTGTATTCGGAGAATGAGCTTACCGCTATGTTTGGGTACAGCAGACAGACGGTTCGCCATGCGATTTCTGTTTTGGTAGAGGATGGACTTTTATCCTCTGTGAAGGGAAGCGGAACCTATGTATGTGATACTCGTGCAAATATCCTGGAGCAGCGGAACCGTATTGCCGTGGTGACCACCTATGTGGACAGCTATATTTTCCCCAAGACTATACAGGGAATCGAGAAGGTGCTGTTTGACAAGGGATATTCCGTACAGATTTCCTTTACGGACAATACAACTTCCAGAGAGAAAATCGTGCTTGAAGATATCATCAGCCGGGACGATGTGGCGGGCGTAATTGTGGAGGGAACCAAGAGCGGTCTTCCCAGTCCCAATATTTTCCTGTACAAGAAGCTGCAGGAAAAGCGTATCCCTATGATTTTTATCAACACCTTTTATCCGGAGCTAAGTGCGCCGCATGTATCGCTGAATGATGTGGAGGCGGCGAAGAAGGCGGTAAATTACCTACTGGAGAAGGGACATACCAAAATCGGAACCATTATGAAGCTGGATGATGGTCAGGGACGACTTCGTTATCTTGGATATCTGAAGGCCATGGAGACAGCGGGATTGCCCATCTCCGATTCTGCAATGGTGTGGATTGATACGGATGACTTTAAGCAGCTATCCCTATGTATGGAGAAAATTCTAAGTCGCATACAGGATTGTACGGCACTTCTGTGCTACAACGATCAGGTCGCGTTCCAGTTGATTAAGCTTTTGTCGGAGAGAGGTATCAAGGTACCGGATCAGGTGTCCATCATCAGTATCGATGATTCGGATCTTGCGCGGATGAATAACATCCAGATTACATCTCTGCCTCATCCTAAGGAGAGTCTGGGAGAGAAGGCGGCGGAGAATCTGCTTATGCTCATTGCAGATCACAGAGCAGATGTGACCTACGAATTTGACACCCGTGTGGTGGAAAGAGATACAGTCAGAGAGTTGAATAAATAGGAGGATTTTAAAATGAAAGCAACAAAGAATTATCAGTTCTGGTTTTGTACCGGATCACAGGATTTATACGGAGATGAGTGTCTTCGTAAGGTAGCAGACCACTCTGCAAAAATCGTAGAGGCATTAAATGCAACCGGAAAGTTCCCTTACGAAATCGTACTTAAGCCAACCTTAATTGACCAGGCTTCTATCCGTAAGACCTTCAATATGGCAAACAACGATGAGAACTGTGCAGGTGTTATTACCTGGATGCACACCTTCTCTCCTGCAAAGATGTGGATTATTGGACTTCAGGAGTACAAGAAGCCTCTTTGCCACTTACATACCCAGTTCAATGAGGAAATTCCTTATGATTCCATCGACATGGATTTCATGAACGAGAATCAGTCTGCACATGGTGACAGAGAGTACGGTCACATTGTAAGCCGTATGGGTATCGAGAGAAAGATTATCGTTGGACATTGGGCAAACGCTTCTGTTCAGGATAAGCTCGCTTCCTGGATGAGAACCGCAGTCGGTGTTATGGAGTCTTCTCACATCCGTGTATGCCGTATCGGTGATAACATGAACAACGTAGCAGTTACCGAAGGTGATAAGGTAGAAGCTCAGATTAAGTTTGGTTGGGAAATCGACCATTACAATGTAAATGATGCAGTAGATTACGTAAACGCTGTTTCTGAAGGCGACGTAAATGCTCTGGTAGATGAATATTACAGCAAGTATGAGATCCTTCTGGAGGGAAGAGATGCAGCAGAGTTTAGGAACCATGTTGCAGTACAGGCGCAGATTGAAATCGGTCTTGAGAAGTTCCTTGAGGATGGCGACTATCATGCGATCGTTACTCACTTCGGTATGCTGGGAGGATTAAAGCAGCTTCCGGGTCTTGCAATCCAGAGGCTTATGGAAAAGGGCTACGGCTTTGGTGGCGAAGGTGACTGGAAGACCGCTGCCATGGTCCGTCTGATGAAAATCATGACCGCAGGTATGAAGGATGCAAAGGGTACTTCTTTCATGGAAGACTACACCTACAACTTCGTTCCCGGTAAGGAAGGCATTTTACAGGCTCACATGTTAGAGGTATGTCCTACCATTTCTGATGGCCCTATCGGCATCAAGGTTAATCCTTTATCCATGGGTAACAGAGAGGATCCTGCAAGACTTGTATTTACCTCAAAAACCGGTCCCGGTGTAGCTACCTCTTTAGTAGATATGGGTAACCGTTTCCGTCTCCTTGTTAATGCAGTAGATTGTAAGAAGTGTGAGAAGGAAATGCCTAAGCTCCCTGTAGCTACCGCATTCTGGACTCCTCAGCCAAACCTTGAAGTAGGCGCTGCTGCATGGATTATGGCAGGTGGTGCTCATCATACCGCATTCTCTTACGACCTTACCGTAGAGCAGATGGTTGACTGGGCAGATGCAATGGGCATCGAAAGCGTAGTTATCGACAACAACACTGACCTTCGTGCATTCAAGAACGAGCTTAAGTGGAACTCTATGTACTATCGCTAAGATTTATGGTGAATTTACGGTCTCGGTAGGTTGTGGTTAATTTGCAGCCTGCGGAGCGCATCTATCTTCTTTCGGGGACGCTTTCGCTCTGTTTCAGACGCAGCGGTACTAAGCTCCTGCGGCGCATCCGCTTGCACTTGCTAAGGACCGGCGTCTTCAAAAGCCACCTCAAGAAGATAGATACGCTCCTTGACCTTAGGTTGTGAAGAGGCTCCGAGACCTTGTGCTACGAAAGGCAATAGAAAGCAAATAAGGAGAGAGGATATGAAAGACACAATTTTAAATGGTAAAGCTGCACTTGGTATTGAGTTTGGCTCTACAAGAATTAAGGCAGTGTTAATTAATGAAAAGCATGAGACTCTGGCTCTGGGAACTCATGATTGGGAGAATCGTCTGGTAGATGGTATCTGGACTTACACCTTAGAGGATATCTGGGGCGGTCTTCAGGATTGTTATGCAAGCCTTGCAGCAGACGTTAAGGCAAAATATGATGTGGAAATTACCAAGCTTTCGGCTATTGGTTTTTCTGCAATGATGCACGGTTATCTGGCATTTGATAAGAATGATGAGCTTCTGGTACCTTTCCGTACCTGGAGAAACACTATTACTGCACAGTCCAGCACTATCTTAACCGAGAAGCTTGGCTTTAACATTCCTCAGAGATGGAGCATTTCTCATCTCTATCAGGCAATCTTAAACAAAGAAGAGCACGTAAAGGATGTGGCATTCTTTACTACTCTTGCAGGATACATTCATTATAAGCTTACCGGAGAAAAGGTGCTTGGTATCGGCGATGCTTCCGGTATGTTCCCTATCGATTCGACTCAGAACAATTATGATAGCAAGATGATTGCTACCTTTGATGAATTGGTAGCAGGAGAAGGCTTTGACTGGAAGCTTGCTGACATCCTTCCTAAGTGCTTAAATGCAGGTGAGGCAGCAGGCACTCTTACCCCAGAAGGCGCAAAGCTTCTTGACGTTTCCGGCGCGTTACAGGCAGGTATTCCTCTCTGTCCTCCGGAAGGTGATGCAGGAACAGGTATGACCGCTACCAATGCGGTAGCAGTAGGAACCGGTAATGTTTCCGCAGGAACCTCTATCTTCTCCATGATTGTTACCGAAAAGGAGCTTGCAGGAGTTCACGAGGAAATCGATATGGTTACCACTCCTGATGGTAAGCCGGTAGCAATGGTTCACTGCAACAACTGTACCTCTGACTTAAATGCATGGGTGAACTTATTCAAGGAATTCGCAGATACCTTTGGTATGAGTGTAGATATGAACGATTTATACGGTACTCTTTACCGCAAGGCTTTAGAAGGCGACGCTGATTGTGGCGGACTTGTTTCCTTCAATTATTTCTCCGGCGAGCCGGTAACCGGTTTTGCAGAGGGCAGACCTATGTTTGTTCGTAAGCCGGATGCAAAGTTTAATCTTGCAAACTTTATGAGAAGTCACATTTTATCTTCTCTTGCAACTATCAAGATTGGTAATGATATTCTGATTAAGGAAGAGGGCGTGAAGGTTGACTCCATCATGGGTCACGGTGGTCTCTTCAAGACTCCTGTTGTTGGACAGAAGCTCCTGGCAGCAGCCCTCAATACCTCCGTAACCGTTATGGATACTGCAAGTGAAGGTGGTCCCTGGGGTATGGCTGTTCTTGCAGCATACATGGTAAATAAGGAAAAAGACGAGTCTTTGAGTGATTACTTAAACAACAAGGTATTCGCAGGCCAGACCGGCTCTACCATCGCTCCTGACGCAGCAGACGTGGCAGGATTTGATGCATTCACCGAGAGTTATAAGGCTTGCTTTGCAGCAGAGCACGGTGCAGTGGATAACTGGAAATAAATGTTTAGCCATGCGAAGAATGGAACAAAAGTCTTCGTGGGAGCTTGCTCACTGAGAAGATTTTGTGTTCCGTTCTTCATACGGCGTTCAGCCGTCCACGAGATTCGTAGCTGCGAATGCAGCGGAGAAGCCACGAAGTGGCGGAATCGAGGGGAGCATGGCGTTCAAAATAGGAGGAGAACAACATGTTAGAAGAATTAAAACAAAAAGTCTATGAAGCAAATATGGACCTTCCTAAGTACGGTCTTGTAACCTTTACTTGGGGTAATGTAAGTGCAATTGACAGAGAAAAAGGTCTTATCGTAATCAAGCCAAGTGGTGTGGAGTACGATAAACTTACTCCGGAAGATATGGTTGTTGTAGATTTAAACGGTAAAAAGGTAGAAGGAAAGTACAATCCTTCTTCTGATACAGCGACCCACATTGAGCTTTACAAGGCTTTCGAAGAAATCGGCGGTATCGTACATACTCACTCTTCTTATGCAACCAGTTGGGCGCAGGCAGGAAGAAGTATTCCCTGCTACGGAACCACTCATGCAGATTATATTTACGGTGAGGTTCCATGCGTAAGATGTCTGACCAAAATGGAAATTGAGGAGGCATACGAGGAAAATACCGGTCACTTAATCGTAAGTGAGTTTATCCGTCTCTGTAAGGAGCCTACCGCAGTTCCGGCAGTTCTCTGCAAGAATCATGGTCCTTTTGCGTGGGGTAAGGATGCTAAGGAAGCGGTACATAATGCAGTTGTTCTGGAAGAAGTAGCTAAGATGGCATACCGTACTGAGACCATCAATCCTCGTGTGGAAAGCGCACCTCAGGAACTTCAGGACAAGCATTACTACCGTAAGCACGGTGCTAACGCGTACTACGGCCAGAGTAATATTTAGTGGTTGATTTTCCGCAGACTTTTGGCTTGCTTCCATTCAGAGCTACCATAGTGACCAATATGCGATTTATGAAATCCGAGCTGGAACGGGGACATATCATTCTTACTTGTAATCCTTGAAAAACGTCAGCACTTAGTGAGTGCGAGCGTAACGAAGCACGAGCTTAGTACTGTTACGTTTTTCAAGGAGTGAGAATGTGTCACAATAGGAATGATATGTCTCTGAAAACAGCGACAAGGAGGTCATATATAGAACAAATAAGTAGACGATAGCAATTTTTTATGATAGGATTGCTGTTGGAGAAATGTTAAAATATTAACACCAAAATTGGAGGAGACTTATGAACAATTTAGAGTTGAAAAAAATTGCTAATGATGTTCGCAAGGGTATTGTGACCGGTGTTCACAGTGCTAAGGCAGGACATCCCGGCGGATCACTTTCAGCAGCTGATATGTATACTTTTCTTTACTTTGAAGAGATGAACATTGACCCTGCAGATCCTAAGAAGGAAGACAGAGATCGTTTTGTATTATCTAAGGGACATACTGCTCCCGGCTTATACTCTACCCTTGCAAACAGAGGCTATTTCCCGGTAGAGGACCTTACTACTTTGAGAAAGCTTGGTTCTTACTTACAGGGACATCCATGTATTCACATTCCGGGTGTTGATATGTCATCAGGTTCTCTCGGACAGGGTATCTCAGCAGCTGTTGGTATGGCTCTGGGTGCTAAGATGGACAACAAGGATTTCCGTGTGTATACCTTACTTGGTGATGGTGAAATCGAAGAAGGTCAGGTTTGGGAGGCTGCTATGTTTGCAGGACATCGTAAGCTGGACAACCTTGTGGTAATCGTAGATAATAACAACCTTCAAATTGACGGTACTATCGAAGAAGTATGTTCTCCATATCCTATTGATAAGAAGTTTGAAGCATTCAACTTCCATGTAATCAATATCGATGCACATAATTTTGATGAAATCAGAGCTGCATTTGCAGAGGCTAAGGCTACTAAGGGTATGCCTACCTGTATCGTAATGCACTCCTTAAAGGGCAAGGGCGTTTCCTTCATGGAAAACAGTTGTGATTGGCATGGTAAGGCTCCTAATGATGAGGAGTATGCTGTAGCTATGGCAGACCTTGAGAAAATTGCAGAAGAGTTAGCAAAGGAGGAAGCATAAATGGCAGATGTTAAAAAGATTGCAACTCGCGAAAGCTACGGTAATGCATTAAAGGAGCTTGGCGCAGAGTATCCTAATTTAGTTGTTTTAGATGCTGACCTTGCAGCAGCTACAAAGACCGGTATCTTCAAGAAAGCATATCCGGAAAGACATATCGACTGTGGTATCGCAGAGTGTAACATGGTAGGTATTGCAGCAGGACTTTCTTTAACCGGTAAGATTCCTTTCGTAAGCTCCTTCGCTATGTTCGCGGCAGGTCGTGCATTTGAGCAGGTTCGTAACTCTGTTGGTTACCCACATTTAAATGTTAAAATCGGTGCTACCCACGCAGGTATTACCGTAGGTGAAGACGGTGCGTCTCATCAGTGTAACGAGGACTTGGCTCTTATGAGAACCATCCCTGGTATGGTTGTTATGTGCCCATCCGATGATGTGGAAGCTAAGGCAGCAGTTCGTGCAGCAGTAGAGTATGATGGTCCTGTATATATCAGATTCGGACGTGCAGCAGTGCCTGTAATCAACGATCGTCCGGATTACAAGTTCGAAATCGGTAAGGGTACCGTTGTAAGAGAAGGTAAGGACGTTACCATCGTTGCAACCGGTATCTGTGTAGATTCTGCACTTGGTGCAGCAGAGTTGCTTGCAGCAGACGGTATCGATGCAGAGGTTGTAAATATCTGCACCATTAAGCCTCTTGACGAGGAAATCATCATTAACAGTGCGAAGAAGACCGGCAAGGTTGTAACCGTGGAAGAGCACTCTGTAATCGGCGGTCTTGGCAGTGCAGTATGTGATGCACTTTGTGCAAACTACCCAGTACCTGTGAAGAAGCTTGGTATGCAGGATGTATTCGGTGAGTCCGGTTCTGCAGCAGCACTTGTTGAGAAGTATGGATTAGATGCTAAGGGCGTATATGCTTCCGTAAAAGCGTTTATCTAAAGCTTTTTGGCTATTCCAATTTAAATAGAAATCTGTTAAACTGTCCTCGATAATGAAGATTTGAGAGGACAGTTTTTTATTATGAATATTTTATCTCCGTCTATTCTGGCAGCGGATTTTGCCAATTTGGGAAAACAGATTCAGGAAGTAGAGGCTGCGGGCGTGCAGTATTTACATATAGATGTTATGGATGGTATTTTTGTACCGCAGATTTCCTTTGGTATGCCGGTGATTACATCACTTCGTAAGAGTACGGATATGTTCTTTGATGTGCATATCATGATTGACAGACCGGAGCGTTATGCTGCGGAGTTTGTAGATTGCGGTGCCAATATGGTGACCTTCCACTTAGAGGCTACGGATAAGGTAGACGAGACCATCGAAAACATCCGTTCCAAGGGAGCAAAGGTTGGTATCAGCATTAAGCCGGGGACTGCGGTTTCGGAGGTGTTGCCGTACCTTCCTAAGGTGGATATGGTGCTGATTATGACTGTGGAGCCGGGATATGGCGGACAGGCTTATATTCCGGAGTGCACAGAGAAGATAACTCAGGTGCGAAAGGCAATTGAAGCGCAGGGACTTAGCTGCGATGTGCAGGTGGACGGCGGTATCAGTGCTGACAACCTAAAGATGGTACTGGATGCCGGTGCCAATGTGGTAGTGGCAGGCTCCGCAGTATTTAAGAATAATATTACGGAAAATGTAGTAAGCATGTTAAAAATCATGGGAGAGAAATAGTGGAATTACAATTTTTATGTGCCCTTCAGGAATTACATAATCCCATTTTGGATAAAATAATGGTATTCATTACAACTCTTGGGAATGCGGGTATATTCTGGATCTGCCTGGGACTTTTACTTCTTGCAGTTCCCAGAACCAGAAAATGTGGCGGTTGTATGCTGCTGTCGATGGCGCTGACGTTTATTTTGGGAAATTTGATTCTGAAGAACATGGTGGCGAGGCCGAGGCCATTTACTGTGGCAACGGATATTGTACTTAAGATTCCGCAGCCGGGTGAGTATTCATTTCCTTCCGGTCACACAATGAATTCTTTTACGGCGGCAACAACTGTTTTTCTGTTCTATAAAAAGTCGGGAATTGCAGCATTTGTGTTAGCAGCGCTGATTGCATTTTCCAGAATGTATCTGTTTGTGCATTATCCTACCGATATTTTGGGCGGAATAGTTTTGGGAATCGTAGATGCACTTTTGATATTCCGATTGACTTCTAAAAAGGGCTGTGTTAAATTAAATAGTAATAAGTAAAGGCAATGACGAAGAGAGTAGATGTATTTTTGCTTTCCAGAGAAGGTTCCCGGAGAAATCCGGCTGGGAGGAACCGAGTTGAGAGTACATGGAAGATGGCTTCTGAGCAGCGCACCGAAGGCATGACCCAAGGCTGCGACAGGTTCCGCCTGTTATAGCGGAAGGGTTTTATGAACCTGTTAAGGTTTGCTTCGTGAGAAGTAGACAAAAAGGAGTGGTACCACGAGATTATGCTCGTCTTCTATATATGTAGAAGACGAGTTTTTTATTTTCTCATAATAGTGGTAAAATTGCATTCTGATTTGCCATAAAGCAGTAGGGGTTGGTCATATATCTTCTTTGAAATGCCTTTTGGAGGCGTCAGCACTTAGTGAGTACAAGCTGCGCGCAGTACGAACTTAGTACTGTTACACCGGAAACAGAGCGCCAGCGTGCTTGAAATGAAGATATATGACTGACTCCTACGGAAAGTTAATCAAGAAAGGAAGTAAAAACATGAGTAAAACACCGTATTATATTACCACCGCAATTGCTTACACATCCGGTAAGCCCCACATCGGTAATAATTATGAAATCGTACTTGCAGATGCAATTGCAAGATTTAAGAGAAAGGAAGGATATGACGTATTCTTCCAGACCGGTACGGATGAGCATGGTCAGAAAATCGAGTTAAAGGCTGCAGATGCAGGCGTAACTCCTAAGGAGTTCGTTGATAATGTAGCCGGAATTATCAGGGGGCTTTGCGATAAACTGAACATTTCTTATGATAAGTTTATCCGTACCACCGATGATTATCATGAGAAGCAGGTACAGAAGATATTTAAGCGTCTTTATGACCAGGGCGACATTTATAAGAGTTCTTATGAAGGTCTTTATTGTACTCCTTGTGAATCTTTCTGGACCGAGAGTCAGTTGGTAGATGGAAAGTGTCCGGACTGTGGCCGTGAAGTAAAGGCAGCACAGGAGGAAGCATATTTCTTCAAGATGAGCAAGTATGCGGACAAGTTAATTAAGCATATTAACGAACATCCGGAATTTATCCAGCCGGTGTCACGTAAAAATGAAATGATGAATAACTTCTTACTGCCCGGTCTTCAGGATCTTTGTGTATCCAGAACCTCTTTCAAGTGGGGAATTCCGGTAGATTTTGATGATAAGCATGTGGTATATGTATGGCTGGATGCCCTTACCAACTACATCACCGGTATTGGCTATGATGCAGACGGTAACAGCACTGAGCAGTACAAGAAGCTTTGGCCTGCAGACCTTCACCTGATCGGAAAGGATATTATCCGTTTCCATACCATTTATTGGCCGATTTTCTTGATGGCACTTGGCGAGGAACTTCCCAAGCAGGTATTCGGTCATCCATGGCTTCTGATGAACAATGATAAGATGAGTAAGTCCAAAGGTAACGTAATTTATGCGGATGATTTAATTGATTTCTTCGGCGTAGATGCAGTTCGTTACTATGTGCTTCATGAAATGCCTTTCGAGAACGATGGTAACGCAACCTGGGAAATCATCGCAGAGAGAACCAATACGGATCTTGCAAATACATTAGGTAACCTTGTAAACAGAACTATCTCCATGAGTAACAAGTACTTTGGCGGTGTTGTAGCTGATAAGGGCGTAGTGGATGAGGCGATTGATGCAGATTTAAAGGCAGTGGTAACATCTACCCTTCCTAAGGTAAAAGCGAAGATGGCTGATCTTAAGGTGGCAGATTCTTTAACTGAGATTTTCACCATCTTTAAGAGATTAAATAAATATATCGACGAGACTGAGCCATGGGTACTTGCAAAGGATGAGGCAAAGGCAGACAGACTCTCTACCGTACTTTACAATTTGGTAGAAGGTATCGTGGTTGGCGCTTCCTTGCTCGCACCATTTATGCCGGAAACTGCAGAGAAGATTGTAGCACAGTTAAATACTCAGGTTAGAGAGTTTGACCAGATGGAGACCTTTGGTTTATATGAGAGCGGCAATAAGGTGACTGATCAGCCTACCATTTTATTTGCACGTCTGGATATGAAGGAAGTGGCTGCGAGAGAAGAAGAGATTCGCCTTGCTATGATTGCAGCGAATGCGCCTGCGGAAGAAGCGCCTGCAGAGGATGTTATCGATATTGAAGCAAAAGAAGAAATTGAATACGGCGACTTTGCAAAAATGCAGTTCCAGGTAGGCGAGATTATTGCCTGTGAGGCAGTTCCCAAGTCCAAGAAGCTTCTTTGCTCACAGGTACGCATCGGAAGTCAGGTGAAGCAGATTGTTTCCGGTATTAAGCAGCACTATACTCCGGAGGAGATGGTTGGCAAGAAGGTTATGGTTTTAGTAAATCTTAAGCCTGCAACCTTAGCCGGTGTAGTGTCTGAGGGTATGCTTTTATGTGCAGAGGATGCAGAGGGTAATCTTGCTCTCATGACTCCGGAAAAGAAGATGCCGGCTGGAGCGGAGATCTGCTAAAGAATTCAGAGCAGCAAAATCATGACAAATAGAACCGGAAAACTTGTTTTCACGGGGCTATTTGTTCATGATTTTATTGGAAGAATGAAAAGTTCTGGGGAAATCCGAAGGATTTTCACAGATGCTCTGAATTCTTTCGGAATAAAAGGGGGAATTACTGATGAAAAAAGAAGAATTCTATTATGCGTCCAGAGATGAGCAGTCAAAGATTCATGCAGTGCGTTATACTCCGGAGGGCGTAGAGCCCTGGTGTGTAGTGCAGATTGTGCATGGAATGGCTGAACATATTGAAAGATACGAAGCTTTTGCAAAGTTTTTGACGGATAGGGGCATTGTGGTGACCGGAGCAAGTCATCTGGGACATGGCAAAAGTGTAGGAGAAGGTCAGGTGCAGGGCTACTTTTGTAAAGTAGACCCGGCTACAGTGGTGGTACGAGACGTACATCGCTTAAAGAAGATGACCGAAAACATCTATCCCAATCTGCCTTACTTTATCCTGGGGCACAGCATGGGTTCCTTTATTACCAGAAACTATATCAGCAGATATGGTACCGGTATTAAGGGCGCCATCATCATGGCTAGTGGTGTGATGCCAATCGGAATGATTAAGGCGTCCAAGGCTTTGATGTCGGTAATCGGCAAGGTACATGGAGAAAAGTATGTAAGTAAGTTCTGTGATAACCTGGCGTTTGGTAATTACAATGCACGTATCGAGAATCCTAAGACCAGTGTTGACTGGTTGAGCACTGATGAAAAAGAGGTGCAAAAATATATTGATGACCCTATGTGTGGATTTACCTTTACCATTAATGGATTTAAGGGGCTGATGGAGTTGATGTTCAGAGCGCATGCTCCGGAGTATCTGGAAAAGGTGCCGGGGAACCTTCCGCTTTATGTGGTTGCCGGCGAGGAGGACCCGGTTGGCTCTTATGGACTGGTGGTTACGGAACTTCCAAAACTTTTGGCTCAGTTTGGTGTAACCAATATAGAAGCGAAGGGCTATAAAAATGCCAGACATGAAATCTTAAATGATGTGTGCCGTGAGGAAGTTATGGAAGACATCTATGCATGGCTGAAAAAGGAAGTATAAAGTATGGACGACATATTTCCCTATGAAATAAGATGGGCCAGACCACAGGAGTGGAAGCCTACCATGAATATGGTCTGGGACACTTTTATGAAATTTGAGGGTGAGGATTACTCTGCGGAGGGAATTCGTAATTTCTACGATTTTATTACGGATGAAAAGCTTCATCAATCCTTTTTGAAGGGCAGGTATCAGATGATGGTTGCGCTGGAAAGAGGGGAAGTGGTAGGAATGGCTTCTGTGCGAAACAGAAACCATCTGTCGCTACTGTTTGTGAAGGACACTCATCACCGGAGAGGTATCGGAAAAAGCCTTCTTGACTGTTTTTGCCGATATTTGAAGATGGAGATGGGAGAGAAGTCCATGACGGTGCAGGCAGCACCCTATGCCCTTGAGTTTTATAAACGAATTGGCTTTCATGCCACAGGACCGGAGCAGCAATTCAGCGGCATCCGGGTAACATCTATGGAAAAATTCTTTGAGAGTGGGGATACACGAGAAACGAAAGGATTTATTTAAAATGAGAGTATTTGATTTAGACGGACCATTGATGTCGATTTTAAACAAAATTGCGGACATGATGATTTTAAACATTCTGGCACTTATTTGCTGTCTGCCCATTTTTACTGCGGGTGCAGCATTTACTGCACTTCATTATGTGGCACTTAAGATTGTTCGTAATGAGGAAGGTTATATTGCTAAGAGCTTTTTTAAGGCATTCAAGGAGAATTTTAAGCAGGCAACAATTATCTGGATGGTTCTTCTTGTGGCAATTCTGCTTCTTGTTGCAGATTTCTGGTTGATTAAAGAATTTGAACTGGAGCTGGGCTATTGGTTTAAGGTTATTTTGGGAGCTGTATTTGTGCTTGTTATCTTTACTGCAACCTTTGTGTTTGCAGCACTTGCCAGATTCTCCAATACCACCCTTCAGACCATTAAGAATGCTTTTGCAATGTCTGTTTTACAGTTCCCAAAGACCATTCTTATGATTATTCTTTACCTCATTCCGATTGTTGCCGGAGCATTTTTC
>JAFUKH010000011.1 GCA_017467845.1 Lachnospiraceae bacterium
CAGAACTTTGTGGATGGTAACGGCGTTATCGAGAACCTTGGTGTGGATAACATCGTAAAGATTCAGAAGAACGCAGCAATTTCCCGTGCGGAGAGTGAGAAAGAAATTGCGAAAGCACAGGCCATGGCCAGAAAAGAAGCCAACGAAGCCCAGGTAAATGCAGATTCTGAAATTGCTGTAAAGCAGAATGAACTTGCGATTAAAAAGGCTGAACTGAAGAAGGATGCAGATATTAAGCAGGCAGAAGCTGATGCAGCTTACCGTATTCAGGAAGAGGAACAGCGTAAGACCGTAGAAATCACTACTGCTAATGCAAACATCGCAAAGCAGGAAAAGGAGATTCTCTTAAAGCAGAAAGAAGCGGAAGTAATGGAGCAGGCTCTGGATGCTCAGATTAAGAAAAAGGCGGAGGCTGAGAAGTTCGCTGCACAGCAGAAGGCAGATGCACAGTTATATGAGCGCCAGCGTGAAGCGGAAGCAAAGCAGTTCGAGACCGAGAAAGAAGCTGCAGCATTAAAGGCCGAAGCTGAGGCTAAGAAATATGCTATGGAGCAGGAGGCAGAGGCAATCCGTGCCAAGGGTCTTGCAGAAGCAGAAGCAATTAAGGCAAAGGCCGTTGCAGAGGCAGAAGGTATTGAAAAGAAAGCAGAAGCTATGGCGAAGATGGGCGAGGCAGCAGTACTTGAAATGTACTTCAAGGCTCTCCCTGAGGTTGTTAAGAATGCCGCAGCTCCTTTGGAGAAGGTTGATAAGATTACCATGTACGGTGACGGCAATAATACCAAGCTGATGAAGGATGTAATGAACACCGTAAATCAGGTGACCGATGGATTGAAGGAATCTACAGGTGTAGATTTGACTTCTATCCTTGCAGGGTTTTTAACTGGTAAGGCAGCTACCGCAGGCAGCCAGAGTAATGATAAAGCAGTGGATGATTATACTGAATAAGGATGGTAGAAAGGTGATGGAGAAATCTGTCACCTTTTTTCTTGACAAGATGGTCTACAGTATGTAAACTAAAAGTGTAATCTACAATGTGTAGACCAAATCCTTGTGAGGGGAAATAGATATGTGGTTAGAGAATCTTTTCGAAGGTATTTTACATATGAGCCTGACGGCGAGCTTTGTGATATTGCTGGTGATGCTTGCCAGAGTGGTCTTGCGGAAGGCTCCGAAGATTTATTCCTATTTTCTTTGGGGAGTGGTACTGTTTAGGCTTCTCTGTCCGGTGACCTTTACCAGTGAACTGTCACTGATGCCGGAGAAGCTTTTGGAGGCAAAGCAGATTACAGTAGGTACAGATGCCGGAGTAGTCTTTTCTACAGAGCAGGGGATGGAAGCAGAGGACCAGAAGGAAGCATGGTCTGCAGTGCCGGAGGAGCAAGAGAATCAGAACCTTCCGGTTATAAAAAAAACGCAGGCGACGGATACATTATCAGGAGAAGATGTGAATGAGCCGGTGGTAATAAAAACTGCTCAGAGGGATGGGGTATCAGAGTATTCTGAGAATCTGACAGATGCACAAGATGCTTTAGTACAAAGCAGTACATCGAACCTTTCCCGAATTCTGGGATATGTGTGGCTTCTGGGGATTACGGTGCTCCTGATTTATAGCATGGTCTCTTTATGGAAACTGAAAGAGACGCTACAGTGTGTTGTGCATTATAAGGAAAATATCTATGAAGGGGATTATATTGATACTCCGTTCACACTGGGAGTATTCCGCCCCAGGATTTATCTGCCTTCCGGTCTTCCCGAGGGAGAGAGAGGTTATGTCATTGCTCATGAGAAACATCACATCACACGGCTTGACCATATTGTGAAACTGGTTGCTTTTGCAGCTTTATGCCTGCACTGGTTCAATCCTCTTGTGTGGGTAGCCTTTGTACTTGCGGGTAAGGATATGGAGATGTCCTGTGACGAGGCGGTGATGGCGAAGTCCGGCGAAGACATTCGTGCGGCGTATTCCACATCACTGTTGCGATTATCTACCGGACGAAATATGATTTCAATTGTCCCCCTTGCTTTTGGGGAAGGAAATGTGAAAGAAAGAATCAAGAACGTAATGAATTACAAGAAACCGTCGTTCTGGATGATTGTCATATCTGTTGTGATCTGTATCGTTCTGGGAATCTGTCTATGCTCTAATCCGGAGAGTGAGGAGATGGAGGCATCAGAGGAATCAATGGAGTCTACAGAAACTCTGTCAGAGGAACTGACAGCCGAACCCCAAATGCGGGAGGTAACAGTTTGGCAGGAGAAAGTAGATTGTGATGGTGATGGCGTAGAGGATATGATTTCCTTTGTAATCCAGGCAGATGATTCCTACGCAAAGTTTAAAGGTGTAACCGATGGGCATCAGCTACTGATGGGACCCTTCCAAGGCTCGGTGACATGTGTGAGCGGAGCTACAGGGGAGCTTAACTTTGAAAGTGCGAAGGTCTCTCATGACAGGCTGGGGAATTACCAGATTTCCTATGCAGAGATTGATGGCAAGCACTATATGATTACCACGGAAATCGGTGAGCAGATGGGAGATGGATATTATTATTACGAAATATACTGTTTGACAACCCAGGAATTGGTTGACAGTTATGAGATTCATTTTGTTACTGCCGGAGATGATTTCCGGGCAAGACCTACTGCAAGTTATCGGCAGGAGGTGGTTCCGGAGTTTCAGAAAAGATTAGAGCAGTGGACGAAGGACGCTGTGTTGATTGTGGCGACGGATGTAAATGAAGCGGTAGAAGATGGTATTTTCGTATCTACCGGTGCGATGAGTTATGAGCCATCCTACTATTATGACCTGATCTGGGAACGAATGCTGGACGAGGAGGTAAGAGTAGATAGTTATGGACTGAAAGTAGAATTGCCGGAGGAGGAAGGTTGGATTCAGAATCCCCAGTATCTCTTGTCCGACTATCCGGTGGCGCATATCAAATATTATGATTCCAGAGTAGAGGCACCATTATTGTTACGTTATGGAAAGATGGAGCATATGGATTTGGCTTACCTTTATGACGTGACTTTTGATGAAGAACTGCAGACCGTGTGGTATGCCGGCGAGGGTGAGAAAAGTGTAGAAGTCCTGTGCCGGGTATCGGAGGAGGCTTCCGAGGAGCGAAAGAAAACCGTGCTTGTCTCCTGGAGCTATGAGGCACTGAATTATGTAATCTTTGGGGAACTTGACAGTGCTGCAGATGAGACTGTGTTAGCCAAGACCGCTATATATGTGATAGAGCATTTTAAGCAGTATGAGACTACGGAGGATAAAATTTATCCGCTCACAGAGGTAACAGAAAGCCCCTTTGAGACCAGATATTTCAAGTTCGACCTACCGGAGGAACTGGTAGGGAAGGTTTCTTATCGAGAACTTTGGGATGGTAAATGTGTTACATTTTATCATACCGCTACCATAGAAAACTATGAATACGGTGGTGTATTAGGTGATGTCTGGCTGAGAACTCAGGAAGAAGCATTATCTGCCCTGGGGATGAATGGACGATATATCGGCGAACCGGATGGGGAAGAGGTGTGCCTTGTTACCACTCCTACGGACGTGCAATGGGAGATTGGAAGTCCGCAGGAAGAGGAGTTCCTAGAGCTGGCGAAGGTTTTTGAGTCAAGGCAGTTCCCTGGTTATGTCACGTTAAAGGATGCCGACCATGAGGCAGCACTGACCCAAATAGCCAGGCTGGATTATGATATGGGGTATCAGTCCATTGCCTGTGAAGGACAGACGATATTAGGCTTTTTGGATGGAAATGGTCAGGAGGATACACTTTGCTATAGTCATGTAAGAGGCGGAAAATTGGGTGGTATTTATGTTGACACCATAGTCCCTGAAATCATTATTAACGGGAAAGAGTATACTCTGACGGATGGTTTGCAGGGGATTGATTTTGCGCTTCCGGTAACGTCGGATGTGTCAGGGTACTATCGCTTACCTTACGGAATCTTTGACTTTGACAAGGACGATGGATATAGAGAAATTTTACTGGTGGCGGAGGATTCCACAGCGCATTTACTGATATATGCTTTCCGGTATGATGCCGGGGAACTGATATTCCTTGGAAACAGTGGTCGGCTTTTGGATGACAGCAGCTTTATGGTTACCTCGGAAGGTAAGTTGATGGTGATGCAGGAGAACGGAAGAGAGATTATGTATAGAATTGAAGATAACAGGCTGGTACCAGAGAAAAATATTGTGGGGTCGGAAGATTGGAGAAAAGAATGGCGGACTATAGATTAGGGGAAATTGAAAAGCGTTTTGCGGACATTATCTGGAATAATGAACCCTTATCCTCCAGAGAACTGGTGGAGCTTTGCGGAGAGGAGTTAAATTGGAAGAAATCCACCACTTATACTGTACTGAAAAGGGTATGTGAAAGAGGTCTCTTCCGGAACGTGGATGGAGAAGTAACATCTCTGGTTTCCAGAGAAGAGTTCTATGCGTTGCAGAGTGAGAAATTTGTAGAAGAGACCTTTTCCGGTTCGCTGCCCGGTTTCCTGGCAGCGTTTACCACACGTAAGAAGCTTTCGGAGAAGGAAATCGCGGAGCTTGAGAGGATTATTAAGGAACAAAAGGGATAGGGGGTGAGTAGTATGACGGGCTTATTTCAAACTGTTTTACAGATGAGCATCACAGGCAGTTTTGTGATTTTATTTGTAATTCTGGTGCGTATGATTTTAAAGAGGACACCAAAGATTTATTCTTATGTATTGTGGGCATTGGTACTTTTCAGACTTCTCTGCCCGGTGACGATTGCCAGTAGTTTTTCACTGATTCCCGAAGAAATCGCGGAGCCGCAGCTTAGAGCAGAGGAAGAGATAGGGCATACTGAGGAAAGCCAGATTATTGCAGTTGTAAATGTGGGCGCAGAAAATAGCCAGATGATGATAGATTCCGGAATGAATCTCCCGGAGCAGAAGGGGATTGCACCTGAGAATGTGGCTGCAGGAGAAAAAGACAAGGAAACATCCGAGGGGCAGCCGGAGATGGTAGTCTCTACGAAAGTGTCCGTATGGGAGATAAGTAGTACCATCTGGATGGCGGGGGTAATCCTTCTTCTTGGTTATAGTATTTTTTCTCTTGCGCGGATTTACCGGAAAGTAGAAATATCACTTCACAAAGAGGGGAATGTGTACATTGCTCAGGATATTGATACACCTTTCACACTGGGGCTTTTTTCACCGAAGATTTATCTGCCCACCGGGCTTATGGACAAGGAAGCAAGGTATATCATTGCCCATGAGAAACATCATATCAGGCGATTGGACCATATCATCAAGATTATAGCGTTTCTGACGCTGTGTATTCATTGGTTTAATCCTTTGGTATGGCTTGCCTTTGTGTTGGCAGGAAAGGATATGGAAATGTCCTGTGACGAGGCGGTAATGAAGAAATTTCCGGAGGATATTCGTCAGGAGTATTCCGGCTCCCTTTTGAATCTGGCAACGGGGAGAAAGATTATCGCCATGGCACCCATTGCTTTCGGAGAGGGCAATGTGAAAGAACGTATTAAGAATGTGATGAATTACAAAAAGCCGGTATTCTGGATCACAGTGGTGGCAGCTATCCTGTGTATTATTCTGGCAGTATGTCTTCTGACCAATCCCAGGGAAGAGGCGGAAGTCAGCGCAATTATTGAGAAACCACAGTCTACGGAAGAACCGGAGAATGTAGAGACACCGCTACCTACAGCGGAAGTATCAGCTGCTCCTGTGGCTACAGCTACTCCGGAGCCTAAAGAAGAACCTTCGGAGGAAGCGTGGGAATTTATAGAAAAGGAAATCAATGTATTTTACGGGGACTTGACCGGAGACGGCATCAATGAGCGAATTGTGCTTGGAATAGATGTTCTTGAAGGATATGAGGCAGAAACGGATCTTTTGAAGCTGCTTAATAGCGGATTTCTGGCGAAGGTATCCGTATTTGAGGGATTAGGAGGCGGTTCCTATTCAGAGGAGCTTCTCTGGAGCTTTATCGATATCTCTACCTCCAGACCGGGCAATTACCAGCTTTCTTTGATAGAGCAGGAAGAGAAGGATTATCTGCTGATCAGTGCGATTCATGAGCAGCAGGGTTATGCAAATTATCATTATGAAGTGATATCTCTGATAGAGACAGGAGAGGAGATCCTGGAGGATGAGTATGAGGTAACCTTTAAGTTTGCAGAAACAGCGGAAGCGGCAGCGGCAGATTTGCTGGCGGAAGAACTGCCCACCCGAAACGATGTGGTTCCGGACTTTCAAGAGCATTTAAGAAAGTGGACAGATGGAGAGGGAACACTGATCATAGCTACAGATTTGAATATGCTGGATGGTTCTACCAAGGATCTTCTTTATTCTTCACCCGGCGATCACGTAAGTCCGTCAGAATATTATGATAGAGTATTTGCAAGACAGGATTATTACACCTTGGCGGGGAAGACTGTGTTCACCACCAAGTACTTTACCTTTGAACTTCCGGAGCAGTGGGCAGCCAAGGTGCACTATGAGGAAAGTGAAGACGGTAAGTGCGTGTGGATATATCATACGGAGACAAGTGAGCTTCATTACGGTATGGGACTGCTTGGAACCATTTTTCTGGAGACCCAGGAGTTTGCATTAGAGACCATGAATATGGTTCCGGCCCAGTATATCGGAGAACCTTATACTGCGGAGGATGGTGTGACTTATATGCCCATGTGTTGTGAACCTACGGATGTGCAGTGTACAGAGGAAACTGCCAGAGAATATGATGAAATGAGCGCATATTTCTCCGATGGCAGAATTGCGAAATATGTGTGGGTAACAGAGAATGGAACTGCTAACAATCCTTTTTGGGAGTTGGCACATTATAAGGAGCTTTACCCGGAGTATGGATTATCCGGCTGGAGAACTGCGTGTCTGGGGCAGAAGCTTCCCTGGGAAGGCTATTATGGGGACTATGTGCTCTTTGATACAGACGGTGAGCAGCATACATTAATTATCAATGATGTGGATTATTCGGACATGCTGAAGGATTCCCTTTATCTGGAAAATATAGATAATGCGTGGTTTGCGGTGGTGGATTTTGACGAATCCAACGACAGCCGGGAGATTATTATCTACGACGATGGTCCAAGTGGTGACCCCCATCTCCATGTGCTACAGATAAGGGATGGAAAATTGTCTATTATAGGTGAGCTTGGTACGCTTAGCTTTATGAGCTCCTTTGTTTTCACAGGAAAACATGGAGTAATACTTTTGGAGCGTACCTGGTTACCGGAGAATAATGTGATAACCAAAACGTACACCATAGAAAACAAGCAGTTTGTGGAGATTCCTCAGGAAGAATATGAGTATGTGAATAAGGATTTTCATAAGGTAATTCAAGACATGGAAGTTTATAAAGAACAGGATTTATCTTCTGAAAAAGTAATACTAAAGGCCGGAGAAGTGCAGATTTGCTTTAATAAAGTCTTTTCTTCGAACGAAGAGGAGATGCGCTTTTTTGAAATCCAAACCCTGGAGGGAGAAATCTATTATCTGTACTCTGATGGATGGCTGGATGATTACGTGGCAGATCTATCTCATGCAGGATAAGGAGAATACAATCCAAAAGGCTGTTACAGGCAGGGGTGCCCGTAACAGCCTCTTGGATGAAGTCAATTATTCATATTTGTAGAATAAATTTAATACGTCTCCTGTTTTATCTTCCATATAGCTGGAAAGAGTAATGGTAATGGCATACTGACCCAGGTGATAGTCGCAGAGCTGAAGAGCATAGAAATCTACCTCTCCGATTTTAGCAACGGTGTGGATCGCATAATGTTCTTCATCTAAAAATGTTACCTGCTTCTTGGTCATGTCCACTACCTCAAGACCCATCTGGCTGTAGCTGTCAACCAGAAGATCGCTTTCTGCCAGAGTACCATCGATGATTTCTTCCTCAGTGGCCAGAGCATATGCCAGTCGTTGCTGCATATCCATTTTCTGGTAGAGGACGTTCATAGTGGTTAAGTCATTTGGGCATTCTGCCTGCATATCCATGATACGGGTAGTGTTGTCAAGATACTCTTCGAGCTCTGTATCCTCAAAAAGCTCTGCTGCTGTAGTGGGTAGCTCTTGGAGTTCCTCTGCTGTATAGAATTCCCATGTGGAATCAAGGTCGCAGGCAAGACCGATGTATTCATTAATGTAAGTACCACCCTGCATTCTACCCAAGGATACCGGGGTGTCCTCTAAATCAGCTCCTTCTCTAGTGCTTTCAGCGGTAGACGGTGCTTCTGCGGATGGAGCTTCGATAGGTGTTATGGATCCTACAGGTGCTTCTGTAGGAGTAACGTTTTCTATAGGTTCAATTCTACTGATTTCAGAGGATTCTGCCTGACTTTCTGCGGGGGTAATCTGACCGCTGATGTCATTTCCACAAGCAGTACAAATCATCATCAGAGTGAAAATCATTGTCAGAATCAGACCACGATTTGTTCTTTTCATAATATTTCTCCTTTTGTATATTATCACTTTAAAGTGCCATTCTATCAAATGAAAAGAGAAAAAACAAGGATTATGTTGCAAAATGAAATAAAAAGTTTTATACTTGAATGAATTAAAGCGTCAAAGAGGAGAGAAATAAAATGGCATTTGACAGAGCAAAAGCATATTTAGAGGAAAAAGGCTTCGGTGATAGAGTAAAGGAGTTTGAAGTGTCCAGTGCCACCGTAGAACTGGCGGCTATTGCAGTAGGAACGGAGCCGGCACGTATTGCAAAATCCCTGACTTTTCTGGTAGGGGATAAACCGGTCATGATTATTTGTGCCGGGGATGTGAAGATTGACAATTCCAAGTATAAAGGAATGTTTCATACCAAAGCTAAGATGCTTACGCCAGAGCAGGTAGAGACTATGATTGGACATGCTATCGGAGGTGTGTGTCCTTTTGGAATTAATGAGGGCGTATCCGTATACTTGGATGAGTCAATGAAGCGATTTGACACGATTTATCCGGCATGTGGCAGTTCTAACAGCGCGGTAAAGCTGACCTGCGAGGAGCTGGAGATGTTGTCCGGAGCTCTTGGCTGGATTGATGTATGTAAATTAATGGAAGGATAAGATGGGAAAAGCAATTTACTGTTATAGTAGATTGCTTTTTTTATTTTCAGCTATTGACAGCAGAGGTTTAATGGATTAAACTCAAGATAAGTTGAATGCGTTAAACCAATTTAAGGAGGTTATATATGGAGACACCAAAAGTATTTGAGAGCGAATACCGTTTTATGCAGATTCTGTGGGACAACGAGCCCATAAACAGTACACAGCTTGTGGCACTGTGTAAGGAGGGGCTTGGCTGGAGTAAGGCCACAACCTACACCGTTATCCGTAGGCTTTCGGAACGTGGTGTGGTAGTAAATGAGAATACCATCGTAAAGAGTCTTGTGAGCAGGGAAGAGGTGCAGTGTGCAGAGATTGATGACTTGGTAGAGCGAACCTTTGGCGGTTCCTTGCCACAGTTCATTGCCGCATTCTCCAAGAGAAAAAAGCTGGGAGACGAGGAGATTGCAGCACTGCAGAAGATGATTGATGATTATAAGGGATAATGGGGAGATGACTTATGCTGGAGAGTATTTTTAGCAAACTATTAATATTAAGTGTACAAGCTGGATTTCTGATTCTGGCAACAATATTTATTCGGGGGATTTTTAAGAAGATTCCCAAGAAGTACATCTGCCTTTTATGGTGCATGGTAGGGCTGAGACTTTTGATTCCGGTAACCATCGAAAGCCCGGTAAGCCTGGTGCCGTCAGAGCATAAAATAGAGCAGGTTTTCGAGAAAGAGGCGGTAGAGGAACCAATTGTAAAGGAAGCAGAGCAGGAGCCGGAGAATGTGTATCCTTCCCTTTATCAACCGGACGTGGAATATACATACACCTATCGCAAGGATGAAAATGCAGTATCGTATACAGAAGGGAATAAGAATACCGCTGATTTATTCGTTCAGGAGCGGAAAGCACCGGACCTTCGGATGCTGATGATTTATCTATGGCTCTTTGGGGTGGTGATACTTCTGGGATACGGAGTATTTACCTATATACGTGTGCGCAGAAAGGTACGGGATGCGGTGCACCATGAAGCAAATATTTGGCTCAGTGATCGAATCGACACTCCTTTTTTATTGGGATACATAAAGCCTAGAATCTACATGCCTTTCTTTGTGGATGAGAGTCGCAGGGAATATATCATTGCCCATGAGAGGGGACATATCGAAAGAGGAGACCATATTACCAAGCTGATAGGCTATATTCTTCTTGCAGTTTATTGGTTCCAACCCCTTGTGTGGGTTGCTTATGTGATGTTTTGCAAGGATGTGGAAATGGCCTGTGACGAGAAAGTAATCGGCAACCTTGGGGAAGAAAAGAAGAAGGCTTACTCCCAGACACTTCTGCTTTGTAGTGTGGACAAGCATTATCTTCTTGCCAATCCGCTGGCTTTTGGGGAGATTGATGTAAAGAAACGCATTATCAATGTACTTTCTTACAAAAAGCCGGGAGTGATTATCAGTATTGTTTCAGTGATAGTTCTGCTTTTGGTAGCAGTCTTCTTCATGACAAATGGGCAGGAGACGCCTCCGGAAGAGGAGCAACCTTCGGAGCATTCTGTAGTAGAAAATGTAGAGACAGAAACAACGCCTGCACCAGACAAGGTTTTAGCAGATTATCAGATGGAGTATCTGACATCCTTAGAAAGTGGTACTCACTATGCAGTAGTTCCGCTGGATGGCGCAGAGGAGCCGATTTTACTGACGGCGAAAGGCTATTATGAGGACCCGGCATTTGACAATGCCAAGGTAACCATCTCTGCTGAGTATTGTATGTTTGGAGAGGTGAAGGGGATTAGTACCGGTGGAACTGCTTACCCTATTCGTTCAGATTATGAGGCAATCTACTTAGCAAGTGGACACAGTTTAACTGTACTTACGGTTTCAGAGGATGTGGATCCGGAGACCGGTTCAAAATACATGGAGACAACCGTCTATTCAGAGAATCATGAGAAATATTGGGAGGTGCTGGAGCAGTGTCATGCTGCGTTTGCGGTAGATTTTGAGAATACATTTACCAAGGAGAAGGATGTTGACTTTGAGGCAGTGCTGGAAGAGATGGAGCGTCAAATTAATGCGCAGCTGGAAATCATGGAAGCAGAGAAGGAAGCCTTAGAAAAAGAGCAGGAGAATCTTCTTGCCTTTCGGGCACAGTTCGGTACGCCGGTCAGAACAACTGTGAAGAATGATGCGGAGGAGGAGTATCTTGCTATCGCAAAGGCAGTTTTTGACGAGTATAACAAGATGGATGCACTGTTTAGTACATCACTTCCTATCTCCGGTTCATGGGATACGGATGAGCGGTATGCGGAGGTGGAGAGCGATATGTTCCCCAATGCCAAGGCGGTTAAGGATTATATCCGCCAGTTCTGTGGGGAAGCACTGACGGAATGGCATTATTACGGGCTCTTTCGAGATGGTGAGGAAGAGGGCTTACTTAAGGAGGAGAATGGTAAGCTGTATACGGCGATGTTTGATGGAATCCCGGTGGCATATACAGAGTATGACAGTATCTCCATCTTAGAGGCTTCTTCGGATCGAATGGTATATAATATCTGGCCCAGTGCTCCATTTTTTGAGGAGCGTGACGCAGTCTATTTTGTGCAGATTGCATGGGAGGACGACAGATGGGTAGTGGAAGAGTGTGCACCGGTAATGACGAAAGGTAGCCATGACTATTATCCGGAAACGGTTTACCAGCGCATTACCATGGAGGATTATGAGGTGGTGTTACAGGATTACACCACCAGAGCAGGCGGACCACTGGAGGTAGCGGTAATCCGAGGAGATGAGTCCGAGACATTGAAGGTTCTGTATGAGGACTGGCAGAGAGACCCGGCGACTCTGCGGCTGGCAGATGTAGGAGAAATCTTCGGTTACGATTGCTTTTATGTATATGACTTTGGACTGTTCCATACTGTTGTCATTGACTTCTATGCAATGGTAGATGGAGAGATACAGCAGGTTGCAGGAAGTTGGGGAGATGACCCTGAGAAAAGCACCTTTATTCGCGACCTTGATGGTGACGGCAGAAATGAACTGATTTGTAATCTGACATTTAGTGCAGATGGCAGGCAGGGCGTACGCATCTATAAGCGGGATGAGGACCGGATTTTATACAACTATGACGGAGCGGAGTCTTTTGCTGGGTTAGATGCAGAATATGCCGGTTATGCCAATTCTCAATATGATGCAGAAAGCGGGAAGATTGTTGTATGCGGATATAAGGATGAGGAGTATGGGGAGTTCCCTTGGGAGATTGATATGTCGGTGCTGGAGTTCGGGGAGTATACGCCGGGATATTAAGTTTCAGATCAGTGTAAGTGTTGACAAAAGAATGTTATAATGATATTCTGTATATGCTCCAATTGGAGTATATACAGAAAGGGGTATCATATTATGGCAATGGAAAATTTAAGTGAAAAGGTATCTGTAAACATCAATTCCTCCACCTTATCCAATATCGACTTGTTAGTGGACAATGGATATTATTCGAACCGAAGTGACTTTATCAATCAGTCTCTTCGTGAGAGCTTACAGAAGCATCAGAATGCTTTGGACAGAATTATTGAGAAGAAGGAGAAAATATCCGAGGAGAATTCTGACTTCTGGTTTATCGGAGTGGGCGGTCTTACACGGGAAGATGTGGAGCGGTGTTATGAGCAAGGGCAGAAAATGAAGGTGAGCGGGTATGGTGTCCTTGTTATTGAAGAGGACGTGACAGAAGAAAAGCTCTTTGCTGTGGTAGATAGTATTGTTGTAAAGGGTAAGGTTGTTTGTAATGCTTCTATAAAAACTCATTATGGTATTAAATAAGTTTTAGAATGAGGACGCAAAGTGTATCTCGTCTCTGTATGAGGCAATAGAAAGTATCTGGTGATGTGAATATTATGCAAGGCTACTTTTTTCGGCAAAAAGTAGCCTTTTTTGTTCAAAAAGTATCTGCAGTCCAGAAGAAATCTATTAGATACCGGAAAATCTGATTTTGGGTATCTGGCAGTCAGGTTTTTACGATATGGAGAAAAAATGTGCTTTGGTCGATAGCTTTCAGCCTTTTTTAGTATCTGAGGAAGTGGGAATAGATATATAGATACCGCAGGTGCTACGAGGGAGATATTTTGGGGGGATTTGATGCAAAAATGATGCACCCCAGTTGTAGGATTGTGATATCATAAGCAAGTAATGCAAAAGAAAAGAGGAAATGCAAATGAGAAATCAGAAAGGAAGAAAGTTCATAGGAATGATGCTGGTACTCACGCTCAGTATCTGTTTGGGATGTCCTATCCATGCTGCAGATAATGTAGAGCTGGCACTTCTTAAGGACAACTATGCGAAATACGAGGCTTCCTTTCAAGCAATAGAGAATCTGGCAGACATTGAAGGAAGCGGCTTTACGATTATACAGGATCAGATGTTCCCTGTTTTGCTGGAGTCTTTCGGAGAAACAGAGGTGACCTTTGTATCTGCCTTGAATGAGCGGTATGGAAGGCTGGCAATTTTTATCTGTAATGAAGCGGGGGAAGTACTTTACAAGACCAATCAGCTGGAGACCAATTTTCACAACACAGGACAGCTGAAGCAGCCCACTAAGGGGATTGTAGCGGTAGGCTTCCATGATGTGAATAAGGATATGCTTACGGATATCATATTAATTACGGAATGTGAAAACGATGATGGGGAATATGCTGGTAAGAGCTACAAGGTTGGCGATGTGCTTTTCCAGAGAGAGGGGAGCTTTTACCGGGATTGGCGTGTTTCTGACAAGATTAACCGTTTTAGTATGAATAAAAGTGTGGAATTTATCGTAGCCTATGTGCGTGACGGTCATTCCACGGAGATATTGTATAATGCAGAGACTTTGGAGGAACTGACGGAGCAGGGCTTTAATATTGTGGAAGAGCAGACCTATTATCGCAATTTTGAAAAGCAGGGAAAGCTGCGGGTGGTTCCGGGAACCTTAAGGGTGGCAGAGTATACGATCTTTATGATTTATCTGGTGAATGAAGATGGCAATATAGTGTACTGCTTCCAGCCCATGGGAGATTATGAGAATCTATATTCCTTCAAGGGTATGTCCTGCAAGGATATGGACGGCGATGGTATGAAGGATTTGGTAGTGCTCACCAGATATAATGATGTGGATGAGAATGGCGAGAGAGTCATATATCCAAAGTGTGATATCTATTATCAGCGTACCGGTGGCTTTGATGTAGATGAGGATTTTCATAACTATTACAGCTACGGCGAAGAAGATACCATGGAGATTATGGTGGCGAAAATACGAGAATATTGGGGATGGGAAGTAACGAATGATTAAGATTTTGATTGTGGACGATGAAAAACCGATTTGTGATTTGATAGATATTAATCTGACAGCGGCAGGCTATGACTGTCGGTCAGTGCAGGATGGATTGGAGGCATTAGACCTTATTGAAGCAGAGCAATTTGACCTGATTCTACTGGATATCATGCTTCCGGGAGCGGATGGTTACGATATTATGGAGTACATTAGGCCGCTGAAGATTCCGGTAATCTTTATTACCGCTAAGCATGAAGTGAAGGATCGTGTGAAGGGACTGAAGCTTGGAGCAGAGGATTATCTGGTAAAGCCCTTTGATGTGGTAGAACTGGTGGCGAGAGTGGAGGTAGTGCTTCGCAGATATCACAAGACCCAGAGACTTTTAAAGGCGGGGGATGTTGTGGTGGACGTGGAAGCCAGAACTGTTACAAAGGCAGGGAAACCGGTGGTTCTTACTAATAAGGAATACGGGCTTTTAGTATTGTTTATACGGAACAAAAATATAGCGCTCTTTAGGGAAAAGCTGTATGAAAAGGTATGGGATGATGAGTATCTGGCGGACAGTCGTACCTTAGATTTGCATGTGCAGAGACTTCGCAGGAAAATGAACTGGGAAGATAAATTAGTGGCGGTGTACAAGGTTGGATACCGTTTGGAAATCGCTGATTAAGCAGGAGAAAGAGCTTTATGAAATTTTCCTATAAGATACTTTTATGTACCATTATTATTATGGCAGCAGCCTTTGGCTTCAGTGGATTTTATTTTGTGAATTTCGTTTTTGAGACTTCCATGGAGCGTGAAGTGGATCAGGCCATGGATGACAGTAGTATTTTGCAGTTTGCCTTTGAAACGGCGGCACTAAATATTCCCTCCAAGTACAATGTATTGCAGGATGCGGCAGTTGCCCAGATTGGAGCACAGCTGGAGCGGGGCGGTCAGGGGAGAGAAAGACTGCTTCGGTTTTCGGATGAGGAGATGGAGACTTTGTTTGTCAGCCAGGGCTTTACGGAGGATGCATCCCTACTTGAGAGCGTGGGAGAAGAGGCCATCGTCTATCAGGTGATTCAGCTGGGTTCACGTTATTATGTGCACACTGCCATGGAAGTGCAGGTGCTTAATAGGGTGCTTTTTCTGGAGACCATGCGTGATATTACCGAGGTATTTAAGGAGCGAGCACTTGGATTTGACATGTACCGGAAGGTTACACTTCTGATGCTTGGGGGAAGCTGTGGTGTGATGTTTTTTCTAAGTGTCTGGCTGACCAGACCCATCAGGCTTCTCACCAGAGCAACCAAGAAGATGGCAGAGGGCGATTATGAATATCGCGCTAAGAAAATCAGTAATGATGAGCTGGGAAAACTGACAGAAGACTTTAACCGGATGGCGGGTGCACTGGAAGAGAATGTGGATAAATTAAAGCAGGAAATCCAAGCTAGAGAAGAATTTATCGGTGCATTTGCCCATGAACTGAAGACTCCTCTTACAGCCATTATCGGTTATGCGGATTTACTTCGTTCAAGAAAGTTGGATGAGGAGAAGCATTTTCTTTCTGCCAATTATATTTATACCGAGGGAAAAAGACTGGAAACCATGTCCTTCAGACTTCTGGATATTATCGTTACCAAAAGAGGCAGTGTAAACCCTCAGGAGGTGACGGCGGAGGATGTATTTACCTATGTGCAGGATGCGTTTGCGGAGCATACACAGCAGAAGCTGGTCTGTGAATTCCAGGCCGGTAAGATTTACGGTGAGATGGACTTGATTAAGTCCGTTTTACTGAATCTGGTAGATAATGCATGTAAGGCATCGGGGGATGGTGCTATCATTGAAGTGTTGGGCGAGAAGCAGCCCGGCGGCTACCTGATAAAGGTAAGAGACTATGGTGTGGGAATTCCTAAGGAGGAGCAGCAGCGTATTACTGAGGCTTTTTATATGGTGGACAAATCCCGTTCCAGAAGCCGCAATGGTGCAGGTCTGGGACTTGCTCTTTGTGTAGAAATTTTACGTTTGCATGGCAGTGAGCTGTGTATCGACAGTGAACCGGGTAAGGGTACTACCATGAGCTTCTTACTCCCGGAGAAACAGGAGGGTACCAATGAAGAGAATAATCATTAGTCTATTTGCCCTTGCCTTTGCAGGTATGGTAGTGTTTCTGTCTGTATGGGGACCGGAAGAATTGTCTAAATATGCGGACAAGGCCATAATCGGTGTAGTACATGAGGAAGATGCGGAAGGAGGAAGTGAGGGTTATCGATATCTTCTCAGTATCAATGAAAAAGTATATATCTTGTCTAAGGCACTGGGAAGTCAGCAGGTGCAGGAAAGCGAACTCAGTGCAAAGACCAAGAATGCAACCAATGTGGTGGAGTATCAGGAGCTTGCGGGAAGCTATGCTTTTTTAGAGAGTCAAAAGGATTCCGGCGGTAATCGAATCGATGAGTCGGAAGGCTATGAAGCTGCGAATCAGGGGCTGAAGGATTTGCAGGAGCTGGGAATCTTACCAGAGTCGGTAAAGGAGATTAAGGAGGGATCATATGATGTTGTTCTGTATTCTGCTATTGATGTCTTAGAGCCACGAAATAAGGTGCTTGTCTGGAAGTTGAGTCTTTCCACTAATCAGCAGAATGCAGATAAAAAGAATCGTCTCTTAGATGCGTATATTGATGCTGATACCGGCAAAGTATATGAGTTTTATGCCCGCACTACCCAGCAGTGGGAGGATATTGATACTGATGAAATTGCCCGGAAGTGGAGCGAATATATGGGGCTGGAGAAGCCTACGGAATATGAGAATTCCAACCCGCTTTCCGAGACTACCCCATACTTTAAGCAGTATATTTTTAAGGGGATGGAGGAGTCCAACATTATCATGACCATCGGCTTTTACGAGGGTATTAACGAGCTGTATTTGAAGATTTCCAAATGATGCTTTTTTGATGCAAAGAATATGCTCTTTTGATGTGAATAATATGAAAATATGACGGAGTCTCTGTGTAAACTGTGATTAACAGTTATGCAGAGACTTCTTTTTGCATAAGATACATAAGAAAGAGGGTAAGGGAATGTACGCTTTAAGCTATTATATGCCTGGAAAGATTGAATATTATAGAGAGAAGAGAGGAAGAAATGTCTGGGTATTGCCCGTGTTTTTATGTACATTTTTGGTGCTGGGAGCGGTGTTTGTACTGCTGGGTTACTATGCAGCCAAGGACCAGATACAAATGGTGATGGCAGAGGAATCGACGGGGGATATGCTGGTGCAGGAAGGTGCAGGTATGGGGAATGGTAGGAAAGAGAATCCACAGCCTGAGATTCTCTCGGAGCCTTTACCTCAGGAGACGCAGGAGCCCACACCTAAGCCTACGGTAAGTCCCCAGCCTACAGAAAATCCGCTTCCTACGGTAAGTCCCCAGCCTACAGAAAATCCGCTTCCTGCGGTAAGTCCTGAGCCTACAGTAAATCCGCTTCCTGCGGTAAGTCCTGAATCCACGCAACATCCAGAAAATGGTGTGGAGACGGAGAAAATCAAAACCATGTACCTTACCTTTGATGATGGCCCTTCCGCAGAATATACGGATACCATTTTGGATGTACTTGCCAAGTACAATATCAAGGCAACATTCTTTTTGGTAGGGGAGAATGTAGAGAAACGCCCGGAGGTAGCAAAGCGAATTGCCGAAGAGGGGCATACCATCGGAATTCACTGCTATTCACATGCCTATGATGACATCTATGACAGTGTGGAGAGCTATGTGGAGGATTTTGAGAAGGCGTATCAGGTAATCTATGAGACCACCGGTGTGGAAGTAAAGATTTTCCGCTTTCCCGGAGGAAGTGTAAATGCATACAACAAAAAGATATGCAAGGATATCATTACGGAGATGACGGAGAGGGGCTTTACATACTTTGACTGGAACGCAAGTTTGGAGGATGCGATAAAGAAAACAACCCCGGAGGAGCTGGTAAAGAATGCCAAGGACACCGCTATGAATAGGGAGAGAGTTATACTGCTTGCCCATGATACCATTTATAATACATCTCTTTGCATTGAGGATATTATATTACAATTTCCGGAGTATAAGATGGAGCCTTTAAACGAGGAGGTGGTACCCATACGGTTCCGTCTGAACTAGAAAAGAGGAAAATTTTTAAGTTTTTCAAAAAAACTTGAAGATTTTCCTTTTTTTGTTACGTTTATATAGGTGAAAGCTTTCAAAAGAAGAAAGGAGGGGGGATAAAATGAATTCCGAGGAACGTTTGGTATCCTGGATGGAAGAGTATGAGAAGTTGGTATTCTCAATCTGTTATCGGATGACGCAGGACTATTTTGCTGCACAGGATATTACTCAGGAAACTTTTTTATCTGCTTTCCGGCACTCTTCCGATTTTGATGGCGTTAGTGCGAAGGCATGGATTTGCAGAATTGCTTCCAATAAATGTGTAGACTATCTGCGAAATGCGGTAAGGCGGCAGATTCCTACGGAGGATGAGAAAATACCGGAGACCGTTTCTAACATAGGAAGACCGGAGGAGGAGATTCTGGAAAATGAGTTAAAGAAGCAGCTTTTAGATGCCTGTCGGTCTTTAAGTCCGCCCTATGACAAGGTAGCTGAGGATTACTTTTATCTGGAGAAGAAGGCAGAGACTATCGCCAGGGAGCAGGAGCAGAACATAAAAACTATTCAGACCAGGATTTACCGGGCAAGGAACATGCTTCGGGAAATCTATCGGAAGAAAAATTTAGATAGGAGGACCACATGACAGAGCAGAAACTTGATTATTTGACAGATGAAGAACTGGAAAAGTTAATAGAAGATGTAGAGATGCATGGGATGCTGGAATGTCCGTCCTATGTAAAACAGGAGATTTTGGAGAAAACAAGAGTATCTCTTCGAAAGCGAAAGCAGCAGTTTTATATCTACAGCTTTAAGGTTTGGGGGGCAACGGCGGCTGCCATTGTGCTGTTGTTTAGCCTTCCACAGGCACCGCAGATGATAGAACCACAGTTTTCCATCACGGATAAACTGAGCAGAGGTACGAGCAGCGTGTGTGAGAGCTTAAATAATTTTACGGATATGTTGATTGATAGAGAAAGATGGGAGGAATATTAAAATGAAAAAGAAAAGAAGTAAGTTTTGGAGTTTTTGGTTATCCTTTGTACCGGGATGCGTAGAGATGTATATGGGATTTTTGAAACGCGGAATTAGTATGTTTGCGCTGTTTGTGGGAATTATCGCGGTGGCAGTCTTTTTGAATATCGGGGAGCTGATGCTTGTGGATGTAATTGTGTGGGTATACGGATTCTTCTCAGCCAGAAATCTTGTGCATTTGGAGGATAGCGAGATTGCAATATTGCAGGACGATTATCTGTTCCACGTAGAAGGAATGGGTGATTTGGGAAGCAAGTTGGCAGGAAAGTATCGTAGTTTCATAGCAGTTTTACTCATTCTCTTTGGTTCCATCATGCTTTTGCGCGTACTTATCAGTATGCTACAGGGATTGATTCCGGATTTTGTGCTAGTGTGGTTGTATAGTGTGTCCAATTATTTGCCACAGCTTGTAATTGGTGTGGGCATCGTGGCTCTTGGTATGTGGCTTATCAGGGGGAAAAAGCAGGAGCTTTTGGAGGATCATAATGGATAATACAAAGTATGTACACAGGGTAGGAACAGTTACGTTTGGGTGTTGTCTGATACTTTTCGGAGTGCTGTTTCTCAGTCGTCTTTTTATTCCAACACTTCCGATAGACTTTGTATTTCGGCTCTGGCCATGCATGTTTATCATTTTAGGAATTGAGATTCTTCTTGCAAACGCCGGAAGGAAAGCAGAGTTTATCTATGATAAAACCGCTATTTTTCTGATGGTAGTGTTGTTTGTCTTTGCCATGTGTCTTGCATGGTGTGAAAAGCTGATGGAACAGGGATATTTGTATTTCTGTCCTGCATAGGGCGGATTCCTTACGTAAACAAAAATATCGGCTTTCTTTTGGAATTATGTCTCTGTATTTGTAAACTGTTCGAAACTGCTTAAATTTCACAAAGTGGCGAATTACGTTCTGTGATTAGTCAATGTCTGTTCAAGCTTCGAACAAAATAAATAGGACTGTTCGTCCATGGTTAGACATC
>JAFUKH010000088.1 GCA_017467845.1 Lachnospiraceae bacterium
CCGGAGGCAACCATTGATGCATCAGCAGGTACATATTCTATTGAGCTTGAGCAGGGAACTGCATATACAGTAACTGCCCTTGGTGTAGGTAACAAGGTTGTAAAGACTACTGTGCCTGCATACACAACAGACACAGCTCTTGATCTTGTATTTGAGGAAGCACCTACATACAAGGTAACAATCAATAAGACAACTCAGCCGGATTTATCTTCTAAGAGTTGTCAGTATGTATATACTCACGAAGATGGCAATGTGTATTCATTCTCAGATATGAGTGCTATTTCTTTAAGAGATGGTAGTTATACCTTTGAGATTACCGGAGAGCTAGAACAGATTCCGTACAAGATTAGTGCAGGAACTACTTTAGAAGTGGCTGGAGTAGCTGTTTCTCATCTTGTAAAGTTTGAGGAAGTAACTTCTTGGACATTTGGAAGTAAGGGATATACCAAGGATATTAATGGTGGCACTGGCTACTATCAGGGCCTGTATGTTGATGCGACAACAGGTAAGTTGACCGGAAGAACAAGTGACGCACAGTTTAATACCGGAGCAATCATTAATGTTCCTGTAAATGGTGATTGTTCTATTTCGGTAACTGCCAGCAGCAATGCTATTTATGCATTATACAAAATCAATGGTGTACAGGCATCTACAACAGAGATGACCACCGTTGTGGATTACACCGGTGAAGCGGGTTACGTACAGATTATTTCAACCGGAACAGCATATATCACCGGTATCAAAGTTACCTACCCTGCAACAGAAGTGGAATTCGTAGAGCAGGATGTAATGCCATTTGTCCCGGCTGATGATACAGATGCTAATACTGCTCATGACACCGATGACATCCCCAGAGCAAGTAAGAAGGATACCTTAGTTGTTCAGCCTACCGGACAGAAGCTTACCTTAAATCAGTCCGGCGGTAGCGCATCCGGCGCATATGACAAGATTCAGAATCTGGGTTATTATATATTCCCAATGACAGAGGATGATAATAAGCTGGAATTTGACTTAAGATTCATTTCTTGCGGAAGCAACAATGAAGATGGCGTATTTATTGGTTTATTCAATAATAGCTACATGTACTCTTTAGGTATCAGACAGGGTACTAACACCAGAGCAATTTACTCCAAGGCAACCGAAGGCAATGGTGATTTCGCTGGAGCCGGTGGTATTGATTATCGAATTGAGCTTGGTGAGCCTCTCCATATCGTTGTAGAAAAGGATGGAGGAGAGCCGGTAGTTACTTATACAAGAGTGAATACTGGAGAGCAGGCTTCTGTAGCACCTTCTGTTCTGGAGTGTGAAGAAGCAGGTTATTATTATGGTTTAATCGTATCTGATGCAAAGGTAGAAATCTCCAATATGGTTTATACCGCTGCGGATGGTACTGTACTTTACAATCAGAATTCATGCTATTATCCATTGGGTACTGCACCGGTAGCAACTAGTGTGAGCGCAGTTGCTGCAGATACCAGAGAATATATTGATATTACTTGGGATGGAACCGTTCCTGAGTATGATGGAACCTATGTTGTAGAGATGCAGAGAGATGGTGGCGAGTGGACAACTCTCGCTACAGATGTAACAGATCTTTCATATCGTTACATTTTACCGGAAGGTGAAGGTGGAAACTATTTATTCCGCGTATGCGGTCAGCTTGGCAATAAGGATTTAGGCGGAAGCAGAAGTTCTTATGTAACTATGACTGATAGTATTTATGTGCTTGCAGCACTTGCTAAACCGGTGGTAACCATTACCGGAAATGCAGAAAGCATTTCTCTGAGCTGGAATGCAGTAGAGGGTGCAAGTTCTTATGAAATATATCGTTATTCATATGATGAAACAGCGGAAGGAAAGCAGCTACTTACTACAATTACTACTACTTCCTATGCAGATAGTGCTGTAGAATTAGAGGTGCCTTACTACTATGAAGTGAAAGCTGTATCAGCAAGCAATTACAGTCCTTTATCAGCCACCGTCTGGGCGGTACCATCTGCCGGACATACCGGTGACTATGTATACGAGGATGAGGCAACGGAAATTTTCATTACCAAGAAGTCTTACGACACCGTATTTAACGGAAGCGTAGTACTGGAAGGTAATGTATATGGTGACGGTACCTTAAAGGCAGTTGTAAACGGTACAACCGCTGAGTCAGAAGAGCTCAGTGCAGGAGATGCATTTAGCTTTACCCTTTCTGTAGAGGAAGGTAGAAATGATGTAAATCTGTTATTTACCGATGCAGATGGAGGAGTGACCAGAAAGACCTTCAATTTCGTATATCTGACAAACTACGATATGGTAGTTGACAGCGCATATACCGGAACTGATGGTGCAGCAAATGAAAACGGTATTCCTACCTACAAGACCGTGCAGGCTGCTGTAGATGCAGTATCTGCAAGCAACAACGACAGCAAGGTAATCCTTGTGATGGCGGGTGATTATGAGGAAAGACTGGAAGTATCCAGCCCTTACATCACTTTAGTCGGTGAGGATAGAGAGAATACCTTAATCCACTGCTATCCTGCAGATATCTTAAATGATACTGATGCAGAGGCCGGTGGAGATATGTCTAAGAGATGTGCAACCATCATTTATAATACTGCAACAGGATTCTCCGCAGAGAACATTTCCTTTGCAAATGATTATGTGTACAGCACACCGGACAATAAGTCCAATAAGTCTGCGGATGCGATTCGTGTGGAAGCAGACCAGGCAAGCTTTGTAAACGTGAAGTTTACCGGCGTGCAGGATACCTTATACATGCACAGTGGTAAGCAGTATTACTACAAGTGTATCATTGAAGGTTTAATTGACTTTATCTACTCAGGTGATGATGCGAGAGCATACTTTAATGATTGTGATATCGTATTCTTATTTGAATCCACCAAGAAGGGTGGCTATGTATGCGCACCAAAGACTGCAGAAGATGCAGAGTACGGTTTAACCTTCAACAACTGTAGAATTATCGGTGAGGAAGGTTGCTCCGGTACCGGATATCTCCTTGCGAGACCTTGGGGACCTAATGCATACATTACCTGGATTAACTGTTATATGGGTGAATCTGTAAATGAGCTCGCTCCTTATAGTGACATGAGCGGTAACCCTTATACAGAAGCAAGATTCTTTGAGTTTGGTTCCTATGGTCCGGGCTATGCAATCAATGCGGACAGAAGACAGATTTCACCGAATAAGGCAGCGGAGATGATTTCAGCAAGCTTCCTTGGATGGAACCCTGCATCTGTTGTAGCAGCCATTTCAGCAGATCATTATGTTGGTTCTTTAGTGACTGACAGAGATGACCAGTATGCAGAAGATGAGAAGGTAGATGATACCTATCTCTGGACAGACGGTGATGATACCGGACTTAAGATGTATGATATGGAAGGCTATGCGGACGCTTATGAAGTAACCGGTGGTGGTCTTCTGAAGGAAAGTAGCGAGAATTATTACAAGGTTGCCACTGCAAAGGAATTCTTAGATGCACTTGTTGCTTCTAAGAATAGCGGTAAGGACTCTGTAATTGAGCTGACAGCAGATATTAATTTAGGCTGCAATGAAGTGGAGAACTTCTCTAGCTACAGCAGCGTAATTAAGGCTTATGGCGCACAGCCTCTGACACATCCGACCTTAATTGAATCAGGCGTGTCACAGCTGACATTAGATGGTGTTTATAACCTGACGATTTTCTCATCCAATGCATCATCCATTAAGCATGCAAATATTACCATGAAGAATTCTGAGAATATCATCATCCGTAATATTAAGTTTGATGAGCTTTGGGAGTGGGATGAAGCTACCGGTGGCAACTATGATAGAAACGATTGGGACTACATGACGGTAGACAGTAATTGTAACGGTATCTGGATTGACCACTGTACCTTCTACAAGGCATACGACGGAATCATAGATGTAAAGAATCCTTCACCGATTGTGAATGTAACCGTTTCATGGTGTGAGTTCCTTCCGGGAAGTGAGAACAATACCTTCTTCGATGTTATGATGGATGAGGTATATGCAAATCCTTCTACCTACGCAACTTATCAGCATATGCTGGATGAAGGTATGACTGATGAGCAGGTTTATATGTACGCTTACGGCCAGAAGAAGACCCACCTTTTAGGTCAGAGTGATGAAGCGACCAATGCAGCGGGAATTCGTGTAACCTTAGCGAATAATTACTACAAGAACTCCATGGATAGAATGCCTAGATTACGTTATGGTAATTCCCATGTATACAACTGTATCATGGATGCACAGGACTTATTGGATGTAAGACTCTCTATCGCTAATGAAGAGATTGCCATGAAGATTGTAAGTAATGGTGCAGCTTCTACTTGTGGTGCACAGGTGCTCTTAGAGAACTGCTACATCAGTGGTATTCAGAATGCGTTGAATTCCGGTAACGGTAGCAGTACCGCAGGTTACATCAATGCAATTAACAGCTTATACTTCATGGACGGCGTAGAGACTCTTCTTGAGCCTAAGAATAACGGTACCGCAGATGATATCGTTCTTGTAACAGATGCAGAAAGCTTCATCAGCGGATTACCATATGCAGACTATGTTCTTTATGATGCAGAAGACTTAAATGGTATTGTAAAATACTATGCAGGTGCAGGAAAGCTTAATCTCACCAATCTCCAGTGGGAGAAGACTTCCTATAATGCAGAGTGGAAGGATCCGGTAATCGTAGAAGAGGAAGATCCTGCCCCAACAAATGCTCCAGAAGAAACCGGAACACCGGCACCTACAACAGAGCCTGAGACAACTGCAACACCTGCTCCGGGAGCTGGTGGGCAGGAATCAACACCGGCACCTACAACTGAGCCTGAGGCAACTCCTGCTCCTACTCAGGCACCATCAAGTGGTAACTCAAATGGGAATAATAATAACGACAACCGTATTGTGATTGATGCCAATATGGATTGGAGAGAAGTAGATGCAATTATCAGCAGCCTGGCAGAAGGAGAAGATGCGGTGATTGAGATTGTTCTCGGACAGCATCATAACTTACCTTCCAGTCTGGTTCTTGCTATCCAGGGAAGAAATATCACTTTAAGTCTGGTACAGGATAATGGTGTCATCTGGGAAATCAATGGTCTGGATGTAGAACGTGCAATTGATTTAAGTCTGAGAGTTGTCTTAGACAGTGGCGTATTTGCAGAGGATAGGTTATCTGCGTTTGACGGATATAGGCTTCGTCAGATTACACTTATGCATAATGGAGACTTCGGATTTAAGGCGAAGTTGAAATTCCCTGCAGAGAGCAGTGATAACGGTAAGTATGCAAACCTGTTCTATTATAACGCTAACAAGAACAGATTTGAGTATCAGGGAAGCTGTAAGATTGCTAATGGTTATTCTGAGTTTACCTTTACTCATGCATCTGATTATGTACTTGTAATCAGTGAGAATCCGCTTTCTGTGAAGTCGCCTACCACAGGTGATGAGCTCATCATCGTGGAGAAGACAAATCAGTTCCCGATGTTCTTTGGTATCCTTGCACTTGCAGCAGTTGCAGTATTGGGTACGGGAATGTTGGTGATTAGAAGAAAAGAGGAAGAATAATTTCTTAAATTTAAAAGGATTGCCCTTCGAAAGAGGGGCAATCCTAATTTTTGTTATTTTACGTCGTTAGTACTTGGGTTTCCTGCTTCAAAATCAAGGGCATTCTGTAAAGTGGTATTCGCAATGGCTTCCAATGCCTCTCTGGTAAAGAAGCCCTGATGGGAAGTAATCATTACGTTGGGGAAGGAGAGAAGGCGTGCAGTTACGGAGCTCTCTAAGATTTCCTCTGAACGATCCTCAAATACATTGTTGGTCTCCTCTTCATATACATCCAGACCCACACCGGCAAATTTCTTCATGCGGATACCCTCTACCAAGTCATCGGTTTTTACCAGGCCACCACGGGAGGTATTTACTAAGATGACACCGTCCTTCATTTTGCGGATGGAGTCAATGTTAATCATATGACGGGTGGTATCCAGTAATGGACAATGGAGGGAGAGTAAATCACTTTCTGCAAGTACTTCGTCTAAAGATTTGTAGGTAACAAAGTCTTTGAGAGCAGGATTTTCATACACATCATAAGCGATAACATTCATGCCAAAACCATGGCAAATGCGGCACATGGCCGCACCGATTTTACCGGTACCAATGATTCCGGCGGTTTTCTGGTAGAAGTTAAAGCCCATCAGTCCGCTGAGACTGAAATCGTTCTCACGTACCTTGTTGTAGGCCTTGTGAAGTCTGCGGTTGGCAACAAGGGCAAGAGCCATGGCATGCTCTGCTACTGCCTCCGGAGAATAGCCCGGTACGCACATAACTCGGATATTCAGCTCCTTTGCTTTGCTTAAGTCTACATTATTGAAGCCTGCGCAGCGCATGAGAACCGCGCCTACCTTATGCTGATGAAGAATCGTCAGGGTGCGGGCACTGACATCGGAGCTTACAAAGGCGCAGACCGCATCAAAGCCCTCTGCCAGGGCAGCAGTACGTGGGTCTAAGTCGGATTTGATGTATTCGATTTCAATTCCCGGGAAATTTTCTAAAGTGCTCTGGAAAGAATCCTTGTCATAGTTTTTGGCATCATAAAAGAGTATTCTCATAATTATTTCCTCCTACAACATGATTTTGTGTTATTATATGCATATACCTTATATTTATCATGAAGAAAGTGGGATTGCAAGTAAACGATGAGCAAAGGAAGAATTTGGAGAGTATTTTTTTATTGTCTGGGATTACTTATTCTGGCATTTGGTATTTCTTTAAACACAAAAACAAATCTTGGGGTATCTCCGCTGATTTCCGTATCTTATAGTGTGGCTCATATCTGTAACGCCAACTTTGGTAATATGACCTTTCTGTGGTATGCGGTGTTTGTGCTGGTACAGATAGTGTGCCACATTTGTACAAAACGATATCGGGAGATAATTATAGATATTTTACAGATACCATTAAGCGTAGTTTTTACGAGATTTTTGAATGTATTTGCAGTGATTATTCCGGATATGACAGGGGGCATGGTTTTCCGCCTTCTTGCGCTGATTCTGGCAATTGTATGTACCGGAGTAGGAATCGGTCTGACCATAAATGCACATCTGATACTGAATCCCGGGGATGGAATCGTGCAGGCTCTTGCAGATTGCAGCGGGAAAAAAGTAAGCACCGTTAAGAATCTATTGGATGCCACCTGCGTGATGATTACTATTGTGATTAGTTTGCTGTTTACGGGAGGGATTGTAGGAATCGGCATAGGCACCATTTTAGCAGTTATCGGTGTAGGAAGAGTAGTTGCGGTGTATAATCATTTTTTCAAAGAAGGACAGCTTAAGTTAAGCGGACTAGAGAGGAAGTAGTGGATTTCGGGGAAGAAGGTGGACTACCATTCCCCCTGGAGTGTTCCGCATTCCGGAGATTATGATTTGGATGAACTTTTTGCGTGGATTGATAGGATGTGTAAATAGGAAAAAGCCGGACTGCTCCGGCTTTTTTTCTTTATGGGATTGACAAGGCTGTTTATTGGCGATAAACTAAAGGTAGTTTATTGGTGATAAACAGGAGGCGTTTATGGAAGAAATAAAATTAGGTGTGGTAGAATCGCGTTTTGCAGATATTGTCTGGGCAAATGAGCCCATTGGATCCAGAGAGCTTTCCAGGATATGCGAGAAGGAGCTTAACTGGAAGAGACCTACTACTTATACGGTACTTCGGAAGTTGTGTGAGAGAGGGCTGTTTCAGAACGTGGATGGGATTGTCAGCTCCGTGATATCTAAGGCAGAGTTTCATGCTTTACAGAGTGAGAGGTTTGTGGAGGAGACTTTTCAGGGGTCACTCCCGGCATTTATCAGTGCATTTGCCACGAGGAAAGCTCTGACGAAAGCGGAGATTGAGGAGATTAGGAACATGATTGATTCATATGAGGAGGGCTGAAATGGAAGCGGTTTTTCTAAAACTCCTCAATATGAGTATTTCTGCCGGCTTTCTCATCCTTGCGGTTATTCTTGTGAGAGTGGTACTGAAACGTGCGCCCAAGTGGATTCGTTGTGTGCTGTGGGGGCTTGTGGCGGTGCGATTAATCTGTCCGTTTTCCTTGGAGAGTGCCCTTAGTCTGATTCCCAGCGCAGAGACTATTCCCCAGGAGATTTTATATGCTCGGGAACCTGTCATACATACCGGCATGAGCTTTGTAAATACCGCAGTGAATCCGGTGATATCGGAGAGTTTGGCTCCGGGTGTGGGGGATAGTGTGAACCCCGTACAGGTACTGACTTTTGTTGCTTCCGTAGTGTGGCTTCTGGGAATGGCTGTAATGGCGGTATATGCGCTTATCAGTTATCTGCGTCTTCGCCGAAAGGTGGCGGTGTCCATAGCGGCAGCGGAGGAGATTTATATTTGTGATTATATTGATACCCCCTTCATTTTGGGGCTGGTAAGGCCTAGGATTTATCTGCCTTCCACACTGGAAAAGGAGCAGATACCCTATGTAATTGCCCATGAAAGAGCCCATTTAAAGCGGCGGGATCATTTCTGGAAGCCACTAGGTTATGTGCTGCTTACGGTTTATTGGTTCCATCCTCTGGTGTGGGTGGCATATGTGCTGTTGTGTAGGGATATTGAGTTTGCCTGTGATGAGAAGGTTATCCGGGAATTGGGAGAGGCAGAGAAGAAGTCCTATTCGGATGCACTTTTAGAATGCAGTGTGCCGAGGAAAATGATTGTGGCCTGTCCTCTGGCATTCGGGGAAGTGGGAGTCAAGGAGCGTGTGAAGACGGTTCTTAATTATAAGCGTCCGGCATTCTGGATTATGATAGTCTCGGTGGTTGCATGTTTTGCGATAGCGGTGTGCTTTCTTACGAATCCGAAGGATGATGTAACGGAGCCTTTTGGGAAGATTTATCGGTTGGAAGAGACTACATATGTCTACGGAAAGCAGCTGATATCCAGTGTGGCGTATCCCATTGATTATGCCAGATACCTTCTCACGGAAGAACTTAATTTGATGTGTAAGGAAGGAATCGCTCTGTCATTGGAAGGTGACGATTGGGTGCTTCTTGGCAAAATGCAGGAGGTGAAGCTGACAGAGGAGAATTTTGATGCATGTTTCAGGGAGTGGGAAGGACTCTCCGGGATGCCGATGGATTTTTCCCCCAAGGAATACCGCAAGGCCAATGAAAAGGCTTGGCAGCTGCTTGTTACTCCGAAGGAGGAGATGAGCTATTATCTTCTCCGGCAGAAAAACGGAGATATGTATCTGGTGTGCTGGTATTATGATAGTGAGCGGGAGGACGCCCCGGAGTCCGATGACTCCCAGGTTCGGTGGATGTTCAAGTTAACGGAGGCAAAGGATAAGGAAGTGGCTGAACCTGTAGCGTCAAGAGATACAAGTGGTCTTGAGGAGCTGAGGGCGGAACAGATGAAGTTGCCGGAGCCCTCTGAGAATGTTGGAGGTAACGAGGATAGTGAGACTGCTGAAGCGGAAGAAACTTCAGAGTCTTCGGATGTGTTGGAAGAGGCAATCCATGCTGCTATCCTAGGAGAGGATGCGCAGAAGGCTGTGGAAGGCTTGCGTTTTCCTTGTGAGAGCAATGTGATTCTGGGAACAGAAACATTATGTGCAGTGCCTAAGGCAGACGGGACAGGTGGTGGAGAATACTTGACCGTATATGCCATGGTTTTGGAGCAGGATTATGTGTTTGGTGAGCCCCATGGTGAAATTATTGATGACGGTGGCAGCCATATGCCGGTGGCAATTACCTTTAAGGTGGAAGGGGACGAATATATATTAGAGGAATATTGGCGTCCTCAGGATGGCAGCTATTATGAATCCTCTATCCGGGAGAAATTTCCCGATGATATTGAGGAAGAAGCGATGGATACCCAGAAGTACATTCTTGCCCAGATGCAGGACTGCTATAATCAGGCGGTAGCGTTTGCGGGAACTGATGTGGAAGCGGTAATAGAGGAGCTAATGGAGGTGATTCTTTCTTCTCCGAAATCTGCCAGCAGCGTACAGGATTGTATCAGTGCTCATTATTTTGAATATCGTGAACTGACCTACTATGGAATGCATACCCTTATCTATTGCAGGGATCGGTTTGAGGAAGGGAATCAGTCCGGTCTGAAGGGCTCTCTGATGGCTGCGGTCAGTCAGGATATTGCGGAGGGCTATGGCTGGGCAGAGAGGTATGGAGATACCTATGATAATGCACAGAAATGGTATGATAACTACGCAAAGGAAGGCATCTTCTTCCCCCTTGGGCTGGCAGAAGAAAATCCAAGAAAGGATTGGGGAATCACCTTATCTGCAGACAATGTGACTGCTGACAGTCTGGAATTGACCATAACCCAGTCCGGCGGATTCCCTACAGGAACCTTGCGGTATGGTTCGGAGTACAAGCTGATGGTTTGGAAGGATGATGTATGGAAAATGGTGCCTACCGTTATAGATAATTATGCATGGAAAATGGTGGCATATCTTATTCCGATGGGGGAAAGTGTCTCCTCTGTAGTGGATTGGACATGGTTACATGGAACCTTGCCTGCCGGTAAGTACCGTCTGATAAAGGAAATTCATGATTTTCGAGGGACTGCAGATTATGATGTAGAACAGTATTATGTAGATTTTGAAATTGAATAAAGGAATAGAGATATTTCCGTCAGGCAGGGCGTATATCAGATTTTAGGCTGGTTACGCCCTGTTTTGTTCTTGTTAGGCATGAGAAGGGGGAGGAACCTACTATTATTGACGCAGAAATGTGCTGTATATAAAGGGAGTTGTGATTCTACGCCCCAAATTTGTGGGGTGAGCGGGGCGTGAATATAGGTTTATGTTGGTTGACAGCACATTTGAAGTGAAAGAACGAGATTTAAGTAACGGTTTTCTATGTTATTAATGAAAAACAGGGCGTAGAAAGGGTAATATTTTATATACGCCCTCGGGAGGGAAAGAAGGTTGACATAACATTAAAGGTGCTGGTAAAAATTACAAAATATTATATAATTGGAAATAAAAATGCCCCCTAAAAACGTCTAACATATGAAGGGAGGTGGAGAGCCTGTGAATAATGAAGAATACGCGAAGCGGGTTGAGGAAATCCGCGGAAGATTATATAAGACTGCATTTTTATATTTGGGAAGTGAATCTCTTGCCTTGGATGCAGTGGATGAAGCTGTGTACAAGGGGCTTTGCAATCATAAAAAGCTTCGTCAGCCGGAGTATTTTACGACATGGATGACGCGGATTCTGATGAATGAATGTCACAATGAACAGCGCAGACAGAAACGTCTCATACCATTGGAGGAGGTACAGGAACTTCTTACGGAGGATTATGACTCCCTACCCTTGAAGGAGGCAATTAAGCGGCTTCCCAAGGAACTGAAGGAGGTAATCATCCTTAGATATTTTACAGGCTACACATTGGCAGAGACGGCAGAGACCTTGAAGATTCCCCAGGGAACCGCTGCCACCAGACAGCGTAAGGCGTTGCAGCTGCTGAAGTTAGAGTTTGAAGAGGAGGTGTCGTCATGAATCGTATGGAAGAATTGCAGGAACTTTTAAATGAGCTGGAAGAGCCCGTACCGGCACTGGAAGACACAGTAAATCGTGCACGGCGCAGAAAAGCAAAACGAAACCGCAGGATTACGGCACTTGTAAGCGTGGCAGCAGTGTTTGTGCTCTTTGTGGGACTGGTGAATTTCAGTACCCCGGTGGCCTATGCTTGCTCCAAGATTCCCATCATTAAAGAACTGGCGGAGGCTGTGACCTTTTCACCGTCCTTAAGTGATGCGGTGGAAAATGAGTTTGTGCAGCCCATGAATCTCTACAAGGAAGATGGTGGAGTGTCTGCTACGGTAGAGTATCTGATTGTGGACCAGAAGCAGGTAAATGTGTTCTTCCGGTTGGATTCGGAGCATTATGCGGGCCTTGGGACAGATCCGAAGGTAAAATCAGCAGATGGAAGTAGTCCGACACCATGTGCGTACGGCTTAAGTGAGTGGGATGTGGAGAATGGAGAACTTCGTTGTCTTACCATTGACTTTATGGATGAGGATGTGCCACAGTCACTGTTAATCACTATGGATATTTATGATAGGGGAGATGTGGCGGCCGGAGAGCCCATGGAAGTGGCAGCTCCTGAAAATATATCCGATGACATGTTCTCAGACATGGAAGAGCCGCGGATGTATGTGGCCTATTTTGAATTTCTGCTGGAGTTTGACCCGCTTTTTACAGCAGCAGGTAAGGTGTTTGACATCAATGAGACCATAGAAATGGATGGACAGCAGATTACCTTCACACAGATGGAGGTTTATCCCACCCACCTCAGGGTAAATGTAGAGGAATCCGGAAAAAATACAGCGTGGCTGAAATCCCTTGATTTCTATATTGAAACGGATTGGGGAATGCAGTTTGATACCATTTCCAACGGTATCAGTGCTACGGGAAGCGAGGATGGCAAATCCATGGCTTCGTTTAGGGCAGACAGCTCCTATTTCTATGAGGCGGAGCATCTGGAAATCGTGATTACCGGAGTAGAGTGGCTAAATAAGGACATGGAAAAGATGTATTTGAATCTGGAAACGGGAGAGACCGGGCAGCTTCCGGAAGGTGTGCGGTTTAAAGCTGCCACAAAACAGGCAGAAGGCTGGATTCTGGAGTTTGAAGCGCAGTACCGCAGAGAAAATCATCATCACCAATTGTTTGCGTCGGAATTCTATGATGCAGCCGGGGAACGGTATGAAATCAATTCCTGGTCAAGTACCTTTGGCGAGGAGAATGAGAATGGAGAGATTAGCTACTTCATTGAGGAGTTCCCATTAAAGGACTATCACGAGACGGAAGTGTGGCTGTGCCCCCATTATTCTCATATGTGGACTCCGGAGGAGCCCGTTCGGATAGAAGTAAAATAAATCAATTTCAAATGTAATGCATGCTCTCTTTTTGCGACATAGTGTATGAAGAAACCAAGGATAAGGGGAGAGGGAACGTGGAAGATCAGCAGATTATAGAACTATATTTTCAGCGGGATGAGCGGGCAATTTCTGAAACCGCAGCAAAATACGGGGGCTTTTGTACCCACATCGCCATGAATATTTTGAGTGTAAAGGAGGATGCGGAGGAATGTGTCAGTGACACTTATTTTTCAGCATGGAAGCAGATTCCTCCCACCATGCCGGAGGTATTCAAGGCGTTTCTGGGTAGGATTACCAGAAATCTGTCCATCAGCAAATTCCGTGCCATGAGGGCGAAAAAGCGATTTAATGGTCTGGAGGTAATGCTTTCTGAGCTTGAGGACTGTCTGCCTTCTTTAGAGAATGTGGAGCAGGTGGTGGAAGCCAGACAGTTGTCAGAGTACATCAGCATCTGGCTTGACTCCTTATCGGAGGAAGACTGTGCCCTTTTCGTGCGAAGATATTGGTATGGAGAAGAGGTACAGGTGCTTGCGAAGAAGTGCGGCATCACCGCCGGGCATATGGCACAGAAGATGCTCCGTCTGCGTAAGGGGCTGAAGACTTTCTTGGAGCAGAAAGGAGTGGCATTATGAAAACAGAGAAGTTGTATGACGGAATCACAGCTATTAGGGACGATATCGTAGAGAAGGCAGATAAGTACGTTTTTCGGAAAAGAAAGCGCAGCTATACGGGAATCGCCGGATTTGGAGTAATGGCTGCCTGTGCATGTCTGCTGGTGATGATAACGCTACCTCACCTTGCCGGGGGAGGCAGTAGTAGCGATAGAGCCTATGGCACAGAGGGGATCCCGGCAGAGGAGGCAGAAAGAGCAGAAGCACCTGCGCAGGCGGTGGAGGATGCAGAAACCAAGGAACAGGTTATGACGGAAGCCACAAGGGAAGAAAATGGCAGCAGCTCAGATTTTATGTGCCTGTTCCCCAGTATGGTACTAGCCGGATACGAAGCGGAAGAGGACGCCGGAGTGTATGAAGATGTGGTGCTGCAGGCGAAGTATTACAATGAAGAATTGCAGGATGAGATGACGATTACCATTGCTCATAAGGAGTGGTTTGGGGAAGAAATGCAGGATGCCCAGCCGGGAAGAGTATATTACCGAGAGACGCTGAATTCTACAGGTTCATACATCTATATTGACGGCGGTGAGTGTATTGTGGAATACTCGCTTAGTACAAGAGATATCGCCGGGATAGAGGGGTTCTATGATATGGTTTACTCTGCACCGTACTTTGCAGAGTAAAGTGGCTCTGTTATTGCGGACAGAGGTAATTGTTTCCTTTTGAAGAATAATATCATTTTTTCGTTGAAAATAATATTTGTTTGTGATAAGCTACTGAAGTTAGAAAACACTAACGACAGTGGCTTTTTATTTTGGGAGAAAAAGATATGATGATAAACAAAAGGCTGATAGGGATTGTCAGCGAAAGTAAAAAATTTGTGGCGGCAAACGTAATTTTCCAATGGTGCTCGTTGATAGCAAATATTGTAATGATGGCAACCATTACAAATCTTTTGGGAAAATTGTACACAGGAAACTGCGGAAGCAGAGAGCTTCTGATAGCCGCCGGGATTACGGCAGGAGCCGTGATTGTCCGCTTTTTCTGCACGGTGATGGCAAGCCGTATGGGGTACTTATCGTCGAAAGCCGTTAAGAAAACGCTAAGGGAAATGATATATCGTAAGTTGTTACAATTGGGGAACTCATACAAGGAAAAGATTCAGACATCAGAGATTGTACAGGTTGCTGTAGAAGGAGTAGATCAGCTGGAGACTTATTTCGGAGCATATCTTCCTCAATTTTTTTATGCTATGCTGGCACCTCTTACGTTATTTATGGTGCTCAGCTTTGTAAATTTCCCGGCTGCAGTGGTACTTCTTATCTGTGTGCCCATGATTCCGGTAACGATTGTAGCGGTACAGCGGTGGGCAAAGAAGCTTCTCTCCAAATATTGGGGACAGTATACGGCACTGGGAGATACCTTTTTAGAGAATCTTCAGGGACTTACCACCTTGAAAATCTATCAGGCAGATGCATTTAAGCATGAGGAAATGAATGAGGAATCGGAGAAGTTCCGTAAGATCACCATGAAGGTGCTGACCATGCAGCTGAATTCCATTACGATAATGGATTTGATTGCGTACGGCGGTGCTGCACTGGGCGTAATTTTGTCGGTAACCCAATATCGTGGAGGAAATGTATCGTTGGAAGGATGTCTTTTAATCATTCTTCTTTCCGCAGATTTCTTTATTCCTATGCGACAGCTTGGATCCTTTTTTCATATTGCCATGAATGGTATGGCGGCAAGTGATAAGATTTTCAGGCTTCTGGATTTGACGGAGGAAGAGGAGAAACAGGAAAAGATTGGAGAAGACGTAACGATTGTCTGCGAGAGCTTGAAATTCTCTTATGAAGAGGACAGAGAGATCCTCCATGGTGTGGATATGAGATTTCCCAAGGGCAGCTTTACCTCTATCGTAGGAGAGAGTGGTTGCGGGAAATCCACGGTTGCCGCAATTCTTATGGGAAGAAATAAGGGATATACCGGCTGTGTTACCATTGGCGGAAAAGAGTTGTCGGAGCTTGGGGAGGACAGCATTCTGGAGAAAATAACCTATATCAGTCATCAGAGTTATCTTTTTAAGGGGACGGTGAGAGATAATCTGTTGATGGGAAAAGCAGACGCAACGGAGGAGGAGATGTGGCAGGCCTTGGAGAGTGTGAAGCTGGACGGATTTTTACGTCAGGAGAAGGGGCTGGATACCCGGCTGTTAGAAAAGGCTTCCAATCTTTCCGGCGGTCAGTGTCAGCGTTTGGCACTGGCGAGAGCGCTTTTACATGATAGTGAGGTATACATTTTCGATGAAGCTACCTCCAATATTGATGTAGAAAGTGAAAATGACATTATGGCGCAGATTGTTCGCCTGGCAGAAACAAAGACGATTATTCTTATTTCTCACCGACTTGTCAATGTGACCGGTTCAGATAATATCTATGTGCTTGATAATGGAAAAGTGGCAGAGGTAGGTAACCATAGGGAATTGTTAGAGAAAAAGGGTGTTTATGCACAGCTGTGGAATACCCAGCAGAGCTTGGAGAATTACGGAAAGGAGTGTGACTAGGGATGAAGAAAAGAAGTGGTCTGGTGGTAATGACCAGACTTATCGGACTGGTAAAGCCGCTTACAGGATTTATGTTACTTGCAATTGTCATGGGACTTATCGGGCATCTCTGTGCTGCTTTTATTACCGTTTTCGGTGGATACGCATTGCTGGGGCTTCTGAATTTTGAAGTGCCTATGTCATTAACCATGATTTTTATCAGTGTAGTAGTGTTTGCCATTCTGCGTGGATTTTTGCGTTACGCAGAGCAGTCTTGCAATCATTTTATCGCTTTTAAGCTGCTTGCACTTATCCGTGATAAGGTGTTTGGCGCACTTAGAAGATTGTGTCCGGCTAAGTTGGAGGGTAAGGACAAAGGGGATTTGATCGCGGTTATTACCTCAGACATTGAGCTATTGGAGGTTTTTTATGCCCACACCATTTCACCGGTGGCCATTGCAGTACTGTTTTCGACCATAATGTGTGGGTTTATCGGAAGCTTTCATCCGGGACTGGGACTGCTTGCACTGGTTGCATATGTTGTAGTGGGTGTGGTCATTCCTCTGGTGACCTCCGAGCTTAGTGGGGACAGCGGAATGAAATTTCGAGGAAAATCCGGAGAGCTTAGCGGATTTGTCTTAGACAGTCTTCGGGGGCTGCCGGAGATTCTGCAGTATGGACAGGGAAAGAAGAGACTTACCCAAATGAATGCCAAGACCGATGAGCTTTCTAAAGAAGAGGAGCGGATGAAGCGCATTGCAGGTCGCAATATGGCGGTGACCAATACAACCATTCTGGTATTTGATTTAGGGATGCTGTTTGTGGCAGCGATGCTGTCGGAAAAGGGAACTGTGGATTTTCAGGGAGTATTGATTCCTGTAATGGCACTGATGAGCTCTTTTGGTCCGGTAGTAGCGTTATCTAACCTGGGAAGTACACTTCAAAATACTTTTGCAGCGGGGAACAGGGTGCTGGATATCCTGGAAGAAGCTCCAGTAGTGGAGGAAATTCAGGGAAAAGAAGAAATAGGCTTTCGTGATGCAAGGGCCGAGAATGTGACCTTTGCATATGGGGATGAAGAGATTCTTAAGGGTGTGACATTGGATATCCCCCAGGGGAATATTATAGGAATTGTGGGCAAGAGCGGTAGCGGTAAATCCACACTTCTTAAGCTTTTTATGAGATTCTGGAAGGTGCAGGAGGGGCAGGTACAGATATCCGGAAGGGACGTGGGAGAGATTAATACAACGAATCTTCGGGATATGGAAGGCTTTATGACCCAGGAGACTCATCTGTTTCACGACAGTATTAGAAATAATCTGCGGATTGCTAAGCCGGATGCTACTGAGGAGGAGCTTGTAGAAGCATGTAAAAGGGCGTCCGTACATGATTTTATTATGAAGCTGCCCAAGGGCTATGATACTCCGGTAGGAGAGCTGGGAGATACGCTTTCCGGCGGAGAAAGGCAGAGACTTGGGCTTGCCAGAGTATTTTTGCATGATGCTCCATTTGTGCTCTTGGATGAACCTACCAGCAATCTGGACAGCCTTAACGAAGCAGTAATCTTAAAATCTTTAAAAGAAGAAGGTAAAAATAAAACGGTAATGCTGGTATCTCATAGGGAATCTACCATGCGTATTGCAGATAAAATGTACTCGGTAGAGGAACTGTCCGGTACGGGGCGAGTGAGCTAAGGGAAAAGGAGAATGGAGAAAATGAGTATTAAGAAATTAGCATGTATTATCGTGGGATGTCTGGGCGTGGGATTAGGTGCTGTTGGCGCAGTGGTACCTATGATTCCTGCATTTCCCTTTTTGTTACTGGCGGCATTCTGCTTTGGAAGAAGCTCTGAGAAGTTGAATCATTGGTTCGTTAATACAAAGCTATATAAAAGTAATCTTGAAAGCTATGTACAGGGCCGAGGCATGACATGGAAGACAAAGTTTCGTATTATGATTACTGTGACCCTACTGATGTCTGTGGGATTTATTATGATGAGTGACGTGCCTGTAGGCAGAATTGTGCTGGCCTGCGTCTGGGCATTTCACATTATCTATTTTATCTTTGGGGTGAAGACCTTGAAGGAAGAGGTTTCAGCAGATACACAGCCGGAAGGTGTATAAACATTAATTCTTGTAAAATTCTCCCTCTTGGAATACATTATAAGTAATGATTCCAAGGGGGATTTTATTTTGAGATTGACAGTAAAGCGTGGCTTACAAGAAAGTACAATGGAATTTCATAGAGACATTCTGCTGTGGGATGCTTTGGCAGAAATGGGCTATGTGCTAGGAAGACCTTGCGGCGGCAGAGGCGTGTGCGGCAGATGTGAAGTAATTGCTAACGGCGAACCGGTGAGAACCTGTGTTACTTATCTGGAGGAGGATATGGTGATAGAGGAGCTTCCACTTTCAGAAGAGATGGAAGTGATGACAGAGGGTAAGGCGGTTGTCCCCTCAGGAGATGTAACTGTAAAAAACGGCTATGGCCTTGCTGTGGATATAGGAACCACTACCATTGCAGCATATCTGTACAAATTTCCGGAGGGAGAGCCGGTAAGGACAAGCTGCTGCGTGAATCCCCAGGTCCGGTACGGAGCTGATGTTGTGACCAGAATGGAGTATGCCTTAAATGGAGGAGCCGGTGATTTGCAGAGCTGCCTGCAGAAGAAGATAGATGAGCTGACAGGTGATTTTAAAATTGATAAATACGTGATTACAGGTAATACTACCATGCTTCACCTACTAATGGGTAAAAGTTTGAAGGGAATGGCCTGTGCACCATATATGCCGGAGAGCTTGTTTGGGAAGTGGTACGGGAAAAGGTATCTTCCCCCATGTATATCTGCTTTTATAGGAGCGGATATTACCTGTGCAGTACTTGCCAGTGGGATGCTGGAGAAGAAGACGGTGCTTCTTGTAGATATTGGAACCAATGGAGAAATGGTGCTTTACAAGGATGGTAAGCTAATTTGCTGCTCGGCTGCGGCAGGACCTGCCTTCGAGGGGGCTGAAATCTCTCAAGGGATGTGCGCAGAACGTGGAGCAATCAATAGAGTATATTGGGAAGATAATGGGACCAGGTACACCACCATCGGAGGTGCCATGCCCCGGGGAATCTGCGGCAGTGGACTTGTTGATGCCATTGCAGTGATGCTGGAAGAAGGAACTTTAGATGATACCGGATATTTGGAGGAACCCTATGAAATCGGCGACAGTAAGGTATTTATTACGCCGGAGGATGTGCGTCAGCTGCAGCTTGCCAAGGCAGCCATACGTGCAGGGCTGGAAACTCTCCTTCAGGAAGCCGGCTGCTCCTATGAAGAGCTGGAGTGCTTTTATATTGCCGGAGGCTTCGGCAGCTATATCGATAAGGTCAGCGCAGCAAAAATCGGCTTGATTCCCGGAAAACTGCTGGATAAAGCCTGTGTAATCGGTAATGCCGCAGGAGCAGGTGCTTCCATGATTTTGCAAAGTCAGAGCTGTCTGGAACATGCGGAGCAGATTGCAAAAAGAGCTGAAATATTGCAGCTTGCGGACTCTACATATTTTGCGGAAAAATATGTAGAGTGTATGATGTTTGAATGTGAATAAGGACGTTTCTTCTTGAGACTGCCATCTTGTTGTGGCAGTCTTTTTAATACACTAAATCGCAACATTGACGTTTGTTACTAATTTACTATATGAGAAATGTGCAATATAGACAATTTTACCAAATGAAAAGAAAAACCACTGGATATTATGTGCATTTTGCATTAAAATGAAAATAACATTCACAATGGAATTATAAAATACTTTCAAGGAGGAAAAACTTATTATGAGAGACACAAACACAAAGGGCTTCCGTAAATTCGGTATGCGAGATTGTCTTGCGTATGCAGCCGGAGATTTCGGCTGCAACATGAGTTTTGCACTGAAGGGAACCATGATGATTTTCTGGACCCAGTTCATGGGACTGGAGCTTTGGTATTCCCTTTTATTGGTAATAGTGCAGGTATGGGATGCAATCAATGACCCTGTTATCGGTTCCATTGTGGACTCTGACCGTCATCAGTACAAGCGTAACAAGTTCTTACAGTATATCTGGTTTGGTTCTATCGGACTTATCGTTGCAGGTGCTTTGTGCTTCCTTCCATTCCCCAATGCTCCGCTTTGGGCACAGATGATTATTTTTGTATGTGGATATGTTATCTGGGATGCATTCTACACTGTTGCAAACGTTCCTTACGGTTCTCTGTTATCTTTAATCTCTAACGAGCCTGCTGACCGTGCTTCTTTATCTGCATGGCGTTCTGTCGGTTCTATGGTTGGTAACATGGTTCCTATGGCGATTCTTCCGATGATTATCTACGATGCTAACGATAACCTTATCGGTGAAAGAGTATTTATCGCAGCTCTTATCATGGGTGCTTTAGGCTTTGTATGCTTCCAGTTTATGATTAAGAATACTGAGATTCGTGTACCTACCGATATTAAGTTAAACGAGGACCAGCCGAAATTCAATGTAGTTAAGGCAATGAGCAATTTCGTGAAGAACCGTCCGGCAGTTGGTGCTACCGTAGCAGCATGTGGTATGTTCCTTGGTATGCAGGGTGGTGCTTCCGCAGTTACCGTTTTATTCCAGTCTTACTTTAATAATGTACAGATTTCCGGTTTAATATCTATGTTCTCAATGATTCCTATCGTTGCGTTCACACCGCTTGCTCGTAAGATGGTTACTAAGTTTGGTAAGAAGGAGCTGGCTACCGTTGGTGCTATCGCAAGTATGATTGCATGTGTACTTATGGTTATTCTTCCGATTACTCCGGATGGAAATGGTATTGCGATTTACGTAGTTTGTCAGTTAATCAACAGCCTTGGTATGGGTATCTACTCTACCGTTAGCTGGGCTATGATGGGTGATGCTATCGACTACAACGAGTGGAAGATGGGCACTCGTGAAGAAGGTACCGTATACGCTCTTCATTCCTTCTTCCGTAAGTTAGCTCAGGGTCTTGGCCCTGCCCTTGCATTGCTTGTTATGACTGCTTTAGGTTATGTTGGTGCAAATGGTGGACAGCAGACGATTGAAGTTGCTACCAGAATGCGTTACCTTGTTGCAGGTTTATACCTGTTCAGTGCTGTTCTTCAGTTTATCGGTCTCAGCCTTATCTACAACTTGGATAAGAAGACATTAGAGAAGATGACTGCAGAGTTAGAGGCAAAAAAAGCTTCTGCATAATAAATTTCTAGATTATTTTGAGGTGAATAAGTAAATGAGACAAGTTATTAATTTTAATGCTAAGTGGGCCTTCTCTAAGGAGGCCACTGCGGTACCTACTGAGGTATCATCCAAGTGGAATTTTGTAAACCTTCCTCACTGCTGGAATGCAATTGACGGACAGGATGGAGGTAACGATTATTATCGAGGAACCGCTTATTATGCAAAAGCCTTGGATAAAATGGACTTACCTACCGCAGACCGTTATTATTTAGAGCTTCGTGGTGCGAACTCTTCCGCAGATGTGTATGTAAATGGTAAGCATTTGGCACATCATGATGGTGGTTATTCTACATGGCGTGTAGACATTACCGATGCACTTGAGAGAGACAATCTTTTTGTGGTAGAGGTAGATAATGCAGCAAATGATAAGGTTTATCCTCAGGTGGCAGACTTTACTTTCTATGGTGGTCTCTATCGTGATGTAAATATTATCGCAGTCAGCGAATCCCACTTTGACTTAGAGTATTACGGAGGTCCCGGTATTCAGGTGACTCCTGTTATGAACGGTGCCAATGCCGATGTGGAAGTTGAAGTGTATGTAACAAATAGGAAGGATGACCAAACCTTTGTGTATACCGTAAAGGATGCAGAAGGCAATGTAGTTGCTAATGTGACTTCTGATGATAATGTTGCAAATATCACTATTGAAAATGCACATTTGTGGCATGGTAGAAAGGATCCTTACCTTTACACTGTAGAGGTGTTATTGGTAGAGGGTACTGAAGTTCTGGATAATGTGAGCACACGCTTCGGTTGCCGAAGCTTTGAGATTCATCCGGACAACGGATTTATCTTAAATGGTGAGGAATATCCTCTCCGTGGTGTATCCCGCCATCAGGACAGATGGGGACTTGGTAATGCATTACTTCCGGAGCATCATGAGGAAGATATCGACTTTATTTTAGAGGTTGGCTGTACCACTATCCGTTTGGCACATTATCAGCATGATCAGTATTTCTATGATTTATGTGATGAGAAGGGTCTCGTAATCTGGGCAGAGATTCCTTATATTTCCCAGCATATGCCTACTGCCCGCGAGAATACCATTTCTCAGATGAAGGAGCTTATTGTTCAGAACTATAATCATCCTTCTATCGTAGTATGGGGATTAAGTAATGAAATTACTATGAAGGGTGACTCTGACCCTGATTTATTAGAGAACCATAATATTTTAAATGATTTGTGTCATGAAATGGATGCAACCCGTCTGACTACTATTGCGGCAGTTTCTCCTTGCCCTATCGACAGCCCGTACATTCAGATTCCGGATGTGGTTTCTTACAACCACTATTTCGGCTGGTATGGTGGCGACACGAGCATGAATGGACCTTGGTTTGATAAGTTCCATGAAACGCATCCTAATATTCCAATCGGTTGTTCCGAGTATGGTTGTGAGGCCCTTAATTGGCATACCTCTAAGCCTGTCCAGGGCGACTATACGGAAGAATATCAGGCATTCTATCATGAAGAGTTGATTAAGCAATTATTCACCCGTAAGTATATGTGGGCTACTCATGTATGGAATATGTTCGACTTCGGTGCTGATGCAAGAAGCGAAGGCGGTGAAAACGGACAGAACCACAAGGGACTTATGACCTTTGACCGTAAGTATAAGAAGGATTCCTTCTACGCTTATAAGGCTTGGTTATCAGATGAACCCTTCGTACATCTCTGTGGTAAGAGATATGTGGACAGAGTAGAAGATGTAACCAAGATTACTGTATATTCTAATCAGCCGGAAGTTGAACTGTTTGTAAATGGCAAGAGCCTTGGCAAGAAGACAAGTCCGGAGCATTTCTTCTATTTTGATGTACCTAATGAGGGCGAATCCACATTAGTTGCAGTTGCGGGAGAACTTAAGGATGAAAGCAAGATTCGTAAAGTAGAAGAGTTCAATGAAGCATATCGTCTGAAAGAGAAGAATGCAATTCTGAACTGGTTTGATATTACTGAGCCGGAAGGATACTTCTCCTTAAATGACAAGATTGGCGATATCATGAAGAATCCTCAGGGCGCAGCATTATTCGGCGGATTGCTTTCGCAGCTGATGCCTAAGGGAGAAGATGGCAAGCCTGCAAAAGTAGCGGGCGGCTTTGAAATGAATGATGGTATGATGAGTATGATGGGCGGATTTACCGTACTTCGTCTCAGCGGTATGATTGGTACTATGGGTATTAATCTTACCAAGGAAGATTTACTTGGCTTAAATGCAAAGTTAAATCAGATTCCAAAAGCTTAATATGTATTCTAATAGAGTTGTTGCAGAAATGTAACAACTCTATTTTTGTGACCATTGTACTATTTATTGTTTCTTTTTTCTGCCAAATGTGATAAACTTATTAAAAAAGTCAGGTAATTATTCTGAATAATTACCAACCAAAAGGATTGGAGTGGGAAAGGTATGAAATATAGGGTTTTACTGGCAGGAAAAAACAGAGCAATTGTGGACGATTTCTTTCGTACGATGGATGACCGTTTCGAATGTTTAACTACATCCAATCGTAGCATGGATATGGCAAATCATATGGCGTTATTTAAGCCACACGCTTTTATATATTGCTTTGCTTCCGAGTCCAAGGATGATATTATCCGATTGGCAGAATCATTTGAAACTATCAGCGAGGAGTGTCGTGAGGTTATATTAATTGGAGACCCGGAACCCTGCGAGATTTTTAATCGTCGGAAGCCGGAATACGTGAAAATGGTGCTTCATAGGCCTATTACCGCCAATTCAATCAAGGATAAATTGATTAAATATTTTGAAAAAAATAAAATTGGTGTGGAGCCTTCCAAGCAGGATGAAGAGATGGAGAGTCTTATGGCTATGGCTCTGTCAATGCAGCAGAAAGAGGAAGAGGAGAAGGCTGCCAGAGAGGCAGCTATGAAGGAAGCGGCGGAGAATTTGAGGAAAACGCAGGTAGAAAGTAAGCCGATAGGGGAAACTCTTGCTGCACCCATGGAAGCTGCATCCACGGCCCCTATGCCGGATGAGCCCATTGAGATGAAGCATATACTTGTGATAGATGATGATTTGATGATGCTTCGTTTGGTAAAGGCGGAACTGAAGGAGCGCTACAATGTGGCTACGGCAGTCAGCGGCAAAATTGGCATGAAATTTTTAGAGCGCAGAACCACAGATTTGATTTTGCTGGATTATGAAATGCCGGAAGAGAATGGTGCAGAGGTGCTGAAGAAGCTTCGGGCAAATCCTATGACAAGAAATATTCCGGTAGTGTTCTTAACCGGTATGAATAACCGTGAAATAATTAAGCAACTTGTGGCGATGAAGCCACAGGGGTATCTGTTAAAGCCGATAAAGTGTGAGCAGCTTGTGCAGACCATTCAGAGCATCATTGGCTAGGAATGCATAGAAAGATTATGGGAGCAATTTTGTATGGAAGTAGGACATGAGCAAGATAAACTGCAACTGACAGAGTTAATAGATAGCGATACATTGCAATTGATACAAGATACTTTTGCAGGTATAACCGGTGTTACGATTGGTATTTCTGACGCAAACGGAGTCAGTGTGACAAAGGATACGTGTTCTATCGAGTTTTGTCGAGAGTTTAATAAGAAATCACCGATTGGAAAGGCTCGCTGTGAGAAATGTGATAGAAATGGAACCGAGCTTGCGCTTTGCATGGGAAAATCCGTGACATACAATTGTCATGCGGGTCTTATTGATTTTGCTGCACCTATTATAGCACGTGGTGAGATGATTGGCTGTATTACCGGTGGGCAGGTGCGTACCCAGGAGCTCAATGAAGAGGAGCTTCGGCGGGGGGCAGAAGAGATACAGGTAGATGCAGATGCTTATGTGGAAGCAGCGAAGAAGGTTCCTTACATTAGCGAAGAACAGCTGGATAAGGCAACGGACTTCCTGTACAAGATGTCTACAATCATTTCCGAAATGGCATTTGATCGTTATGAAGTGATTGAAGCAAATAAGGAAATTGAACGAACTGCACAGATGAAATCTGATTTTCTGGCAAATATGAGTCATGAAATCAGAACTCCCATGAATGCCGTAATCGGTATGGCAGAGATGGCTCTGCGAGAGGATTTACCATCTGCCGCCAGAGGGTACGTAAGTCAGATTATTGCTTCCGGTAAGACACTTCTCACTATCATTAACGATATTTTGGACTTCTCTAAAATTGAGTCCGGGAAAATGGATATAGAAGAGTCAGAATATGAGCCCATGTCCATTGTTAATGATGTGGCTAATATCATTAACACCCGAATTGGTGAGAAAGATGTGGAGCTTATTCTGGATGTTGATCCTAACTTACCCCGCGGGATTCTGGGTGATTGCGAACGTATCAAGCAGGTAATCATTAATTTATCCAATAATGCGGTAAAATTCACCAAGCAAGGCCAGGTGGAATTGAAGGTTGGATTCATGAAAACAGGTACGGATGAGATGAGGCTGGAGGTAGCTATCAAGGATACCGGTATTGGTATTAAGAAGGAAGATTTACCGAAGCTTTTTAAGTCATTCCAGCAGTTGGATAGCAAGCGTAATCGTAATATTGAAGGTACCGGATTGGGACTTGCCATATCCCAGCGATTTGTGGAACTGATGGGAGGCGAAATCTCTGTAGAGAGTGAGTATGAGAAGGGAAGTACCTTCTCCTTTTGGGTGCCGCAGAAAATTGTGGATGAAAAACCATCCGTTGTTGTAAAGAATAGAGAGAGTCTTAGAGTAGCCGGGCTTGTGGCGAATGGATTCCTTCGTGAACACATTGAGAAGGATATGGCACATTTAGGAATTGAATATATTTCTCTGGAAACAGAAGACGATTTAGAGATTCTCCTAAAGGAAAAAATTTCTTACTTCTTTGTGGGACAGGGAACATTTTCAGTAAATGTGCAGGAGTTTGTAAAAGCTCATCCTGAGATTGAAACGATTCTGATGATTGATTTCAGAACATCCGTGAAACTGGGGATTTCTAATCTTATGGTTGTGAAAAAACCGGTTTATGTATTGAATATTGCCTCTATTTTCAATGGAGAGGATGTAAATACCGGCTTTGGCTTCAGTAATCGTGAGGACTTTGAATTTATCGCACCGGAAGCGGAAGTTTTGATTGTAGATGATAATGCCATCAATCTGACGGTTGCGGAGGGACTGCTGAAGCCTCTTCAGATGAAGATTGAGACGGCTCTTAGCGGAAGTGAAGCCATTGAGAAAATTTCAAGTAAAAAATATGACTTGATTTTCATGGATCACATGATGCCTGAGCTGGATGGTGTGGAGACAACACGTATTATTCGCCGTTTCCACAGTGAATATGATGAAATTCCCATTATTGCCCTTACTGCAAATGCAGTCAGCGGAACCAAGGAAATGTTTTTGGCAGAGGGCATGAATGATTTTGTGGCTAAGCCTATTGAAATGCGTACCATGCTTTCCAAGCTACGTAACTGGCTTCCGAAGCATAAGATTAAAAAAGTGTATTCTGTAGCGGGAGAAGAGACTACAGAAGAAAAAGATATTGTCAGTGTTGTGATTGAGGGACTGGACACCGGCTCTGCACTTAGACTTCTTGGAACGGAGAAGCTGTTCTGGGCGGTGCTAAAGGATTATTATCAGGCCATTCCCAAGAAACTAAAGCTAATCAAAGAAACGGAGCAAAACGAGGATTGGAAGGCATATACTATAGAAGTGCACGCACTGAAGAGCGCATCTAAGCAGATTGGTGCAATGGAGCTTTCCGAAAAGGCTCTTCGAATGGAAAATGCAGGTCATGCACAGGACGGAGAACTGATTCATCAGTGTACGGATGAGCTGTTGCAGCAATATGCAAGCTATATTGATATTCTGAAGCCGTATTTCCCGGAGGAAAAGAAGGGTGATGGTCAAGGCAAGGATATTTCAGTCGGTGAGTTGGAGGTGTTCTTCGAAGAAATTCGAGCGGCGATGGAAGAGCTGGATATGGATACTGCTTTGGAAATCTTCAACAATATGGCAGAGTTTACTTACAAGGAAGAGGAAGAAGAATTATTTGAGATGCTGGGCGAAGCAGTTGCTGAGTATGATGTAGATAAGTGTGAAGAAATCATTGCCAGATGGGAAAACTATTATAAAATGAAATAGTATGTGCATACTATTAACAAGGAGGTAATTCCATGGACAAGAGTGTAATGAATAAATTGACATATGGTTTATTTGTATTGACTGCATTTGACGGAGAAAAACATAATGGCTGTATTGTAAATACCACCATACAGGTAACCTCGGAGCCGAACCGTATTGCGCTGGCGGTTAATAAGAGTAATCTTACCCATGATATGATTATGGAGAACCGGAAGCTGAATATTTCTGTTATCAGTGAGGATGCCAAGTTTGATTTATTTAAACGATTCGGTTTTGTATCGGGAAGAGATGTGGATAAATTTGAAGGATTTACAGGATATAAGAAGGCGGTGAACGATTTATATTATGTTACCGAAGGAACCAATTCTTATATTTCTGCGTGGGTGGAGCAGACGGTCGATATGGGAACCCATACTCTTTTTATTGCGCTGATAACCAATCTGGAAACACTCAGCAATGTACCCAGTGCAAGCTATGGATACTATCATAGTAATATTAAGCCAAAGCCGGAGAAAAAGGTAGAAACACCTGCGAACCAGTCAGTATGGAGATGTAAGGTTTGTAATCATGAATACGTGGGAGAAGAGCTTCCTGAGGATTATATCTGTCCGATATGTAAGCATCCTGCCAGTGATTTTGAGAGAATTAGTTAGAATGATGGGGCTGTTGTTACAACAGCCCCACTTTTTTGTGCAAATTAGTCTTTACAGTAATTCTTTACCGTGCTAAAATACTAAAGCAATACTTTGCATTTACGCAAAAGGAGGAATTATTATGAAGAAATTAACCGCTTTATTTTTATCATTAACAATGGCTATCGGCCTTACTGCATGTGGCGGAAGCTCTGAAGGACAGACCTTTACTGTGGGCTTTGATGCGGAGTATCCACCATACGGTTACATGGCAGATGACGGTACATACACCGGTTTTGACTTAGAACTTGCAGCAGAAGTGTGCGAGCGTAACGGCTGGACCTTGGTAAAGCAGCCAATCGACTGGAATACCAAGGATATGGAGCTTAATTCCGGTTCTATCGACTGTATCTGGAACGGTTTTACCGTAACCGGACGCGAGGATCAGTATACCTGGTCTGTACCTTATGTTGACAACTCTATCGTATTCATTACCATGAATGATTCTGATATTCAGGCAAAGGCAGATCTTGCCGGTAAAATCGTAGTAACCCAGGCTGGTTCTTCTGCTTTGACTGCACTTACCGATGATAGCGAAGACAATGCAGCAAACTTAGAGCTTGCAGCAAGCTTTGCGGAGCTTCAGCAGGTTGCTGATTACAATACAGCATTCCTTAACTTAGAATCCGGTGTGGTAGATGCCATCGCAGTAGATATCGGTGTTGCTCAGTATCAGCTTACTTCCCGTGAGGGAACCTTCCGTATGCTTGAGGAGCAGCTTTCTACTGAACAGTATGCAGTAGGCTTCAAGCTTGGTAATGAGCAGCTTCGTGACACTGTTCAGAATACACTGTTTGAGATGTACAAGGACGGAACCTTTATGGAAATCGCAGAGAAGTATTCTGATTTCAACTTATCAGACATGGTTTGTATCGGCGACTACATTAACTAATGAAGTGAGGAATTTTAGCTATGACATTGTGGGGTATGGCACAGCAGGTTTTATCCGGCACAGGTGCTACGCTACTTATCTTTTTTTCAACAGTAATCTTTTCCATGCCATTGGGCCTTTTGGTGGCGTTCGGACGAATGAGCAAGTTTAGACCGCTCTCCGCTTTGGTAAAAGGTTTTATATCTATATTGCGTGGTACGCCGCTGATGCTCCAGTTGATTGTGTGGTTTTACGGTCCGTATTATTTATTTGGGACGCAGCTTTCTTCCGGTTGGCGACTGACTGCAACCATTTTGGGATTTTCCATTAATTATGCGGCCTATTTTGCAGAGATTTTCCGCTCAGGTATCCAGAGTATTCCGCTGGGACAGTATGAAGCAGCCAATGTGCTTGGATATAGTAAGGCGCAGACCTTTACCAAGATTATTTTTCCACAGATGTGTAAGCGCGTGCTTCCGCCGGTTACCAACGAGGTAATTACCTTGGTTAAGGATACCTCTTTGGCATTTGTACTTGCCTACTCGGAGGTATTTACCATTGCAAAACAGGTTGCGGCGGCACAGACTACCATTGTACCTCTCTTTATTGCAGGCGGTTTCTACTATGTATTCAATTTCGTAGTGGATTTTGTTATGGCTAAGATTGAACAGAAAATGAACTATTATCGCTAAGGAGTAATCAAGAGCTTATGAAATACTTGGAAATTAAAAATTGTAAAAAAGCTTTTGATGAGCTTAGTGTACTGAATGATATCTCCCTTTCTGTAGAGGAAGGGGAGGTTGTGGCGATTATCGGACCCTCCGGTTCCGGGAAGTCCACACTTCTTCGCTGTGCAACTCTTTTAGAGACTATGGACAGCGGCGAACTTGTTTATATGGGGGAAAAAGCAGCATCTACTGTAGATGGTCAGGCTGTTTACGCAGATGGGAATGCCCTTAAGAAGATTAAAAACTATTTTGGACTGGTGTTCCAGAATTTTAACCTATTTCCTCATTACAGCGTATTAAAAAATGTATGTGATGCACCAATCAGTGTGCAGAAGAGAAATAAGGAAGAAGTGAAGGAAGAGGCTTTGAAGCTTCTTGCCAAGATGGGACTTTCCGGGAAAGAGAATGCTTATCCTTGTCAGCTATCCGGTGGTCAGCAGCAACGTGTGGCAATTGCCAGGGCTCTTGCCATGAAGCCTTCCATTCTTTTCTTTGACGAACCTACATCTGCACTTGATCCTGAGCTTACCGGTGAAATTTTGAAGGTAATCCGTCAGCTGGCAGAGGAAAAGATGACCATGGTAATCGTAACCCATGAAATGAGCTTTGCAAGAGATGTGGCAGACAGAGTTATTTTTATGGATGGCGGTTATATTATTGAAGAGGGTGACCCGCATGAAGTAATTGAGCATCCGAAGGAGGAACGTACCAAACAGTTCTTGGCGCGTTTTTCCGCAGAACAATAGATGGGAGTTTGACTGTTGAAGATTCAGTATGTAAATCCGGCAGGGAATATCACCGCCATTGTAGAGGGATTTGTACCCATGGCAGAGAGGATTTCGCTGTCCAAGAAGATTTTAGATAAAAAATGCGCTGAGCAGGTGGGATTCGAAACTGCACCTGCCCTTGGCGGTTTATACAGACTGGAAATGATGGGCGGGGAATTCTGTGGTAACGCAGCCCGCTCATTTGGGTATTTAAAGGCTTTAGAGGAGTTTGGAGCCGGTGTGCATACCATAAACGTAGAAATCTCCGGGGCTGAGGCTCCTGTGCCTGTCATGGTGGATTTGGATAAGAATACGGCCTTTGCCCGGATGCCTGTACCTGCACGTTTGGAGCAAATAGAGGTACAGGGTTACTCTTGTCCTGTGGTGATGTGCCATGGAATTTGCCATTTGATTGCTCTTGATGTGACACCTGATGAGGTTTTTGTAGAGACGGCGTTGGATGCCATGAAGAGCTTGAAGCAGGATGCTTATGGTATCATGTTTTTAGATGCTCGGAAGGGGACTTTGATACCGGCGGTGTATGTTGCTGCAACGGATTCACTGGTGTGGGAATCCTCCTGTGGCTCCGGAAGTGTGGCTTGTGGCTGGTATCTTGCGATGGCAGCTCAGGTCATGGATTCTTCAGAGACCAAGGTGTATACCTTTGCCCAGCCCGGTGGAACCATTCAGGTGGAGGCTGTATTGCTGAATGGTCGGGTGACCGCCTGTATCATGGGTGGAGAAGTGAATATTATTGAAATGAAATAGAGTGTTGCATTTGCAACACTCTATTATTGTGCTTTATTCAAACATCTCGTGAATTTTCTGAATGTAATCCTTGGTCAAGGTAACACCTACGCCGCCGGGATTTACAATATAGCCGTTGGTTCCCTGAGGAATCTCCATGGTGGCCAGCTGCTCAAAGGTAACGATAATTGCCTTTACTTCTTCCTTACCTGCTTTAAAACGCTGATATTCCATTCCATCACTGAAAAGTGGAACAAGACTGGTGGTTTCATTTAAGCGGAACAAAATCTGCTGAATGTTTTTCTGATCACCTTCAGACTTATCTGCGATAGGAAGAAGGTACTTTGCTCGCTTAATGTTAGCGGACATTTCTTCATCCAATTCCTGCAGATGCTTTACATCTGTTGTAGGATCCTTTCTGCGAAGCTCCTGCATATAATAAATCATACTGATCTGAAGAGAAGGATTCTCTAAAGGTCTCTGCTGTTCCGGTAAGTTGGAGAAATCAGGACGCTTAATTACTTCGCGTACCTTGTAAACTGCTTCGCCTTCGTCGGTAGTCCAATGCATAGCTGTAATGCCGTACACGAAGAAGCTGGAAACAATCATGATGAGCTCCTTCTGATTCGTTTTAATCGCAATGGTAGGCTGAATCTTTTTCTCTGCCAGCTCCATGGCCTTTGCCTTTGCGGTCTCTAAGTTGGTGAAAAGAAATGCCTCGTCCTCACCGGATTCCTCGTTATATACAGTGTATGGAACGTGAGTTAAGTGAGAATATAAGATATATGCTTCCTCAAGAGTGGGTAAACTCTTTAAAAATTCTGCTTTCTGTGTTTCGTTCATTTTAAATAATCCTCCCAATGTTCATGTCTGTTTATTGTACCATATCTGATTGAATTTTTGTATAGGAAAATTGTATACTAGAAAAAAGGAGGTAAAAAGCTTTGAAAAAAGAAAGAATTTACATTTGCATAGACTTAAAAAGCTTTTATGCCTCCGTGGAGTGCGCAGACATGGGATTGGATCCATTGACCACAAGGCTGGTAGTGGCGGATCCGGAGCGAAGTGAAAAGACCATCTGTCTGGCCATATCTCCGGCTATGAAGGCTCTGGGAATTCACAACAGGTGCCGGGTATTTGAAATCCCCAAGGGTATTGAGTACATTATGGCACAGCCCAGAATGCAGCGTTATATTGATGTTTCGGCGGGTATTTATGGAATCTATCTGAAATATATTGCTAAAGAGGATATTCATGTCTATTCCATTGATGAGTGCTTTATGGATGTGACGGACTATCTGCATATGTATCATATGACAGCCAAGGAGTTGGCGGTGCGTATTATGCAGGAAGTGTATGAGAAGACCATGATTACCGCTACCTGCGGCATCGGAACCAATTTGTACCTTGCTAAGGTGGCTCTGGACATTACTGCCAAGCATGTGGAGGATCATGTAGGTTATCTTGATGAGGAAATCTACCGAAATACCTTGTGGAACCATAGGCCGCTGACAGATTTTTGGCGGGTAGGGAGAGGTATTGCAAATCGTCTGGCTACCTGCGGAATCTATGATATGCAGGGGATCGCGGAGGCGGATGAGGACCTGATGTACCAGCTCTTTGGCATTGATGCAGAGCTGCTTATCGACCACGCATGGGGAAGGGAAACTACTACCATGCCGGACGTTAAGAACTTTAAGTCCAAGCATAACTGCTTGTCCAGTGGACAGGTTCTCTGCCACGGCTATAATTTCACAGATGGTAAGCTCATAGCCAAGGAGATGGCAGACCTTCTATGTCTGGAGCTGGTAGCGAAAAATCTTGTGACGGAATCTGTTTCCTTATATATAGGGTATGAAAACGGATACGATAAGCCTCATTCAAACGGAAGCATAGGTCTCCCCACTGCCACCTGTTCCGCAAAGCTGATTATGAATTATGTGGAAAAGCTCTACGACCGCATTGTGGATCCTTTTACGCCGGTGCGCAGGCTGAACCTTTCCTTTAATAATGTTGTGGCGGGGGAGTACCAACAGTACGATCTTTTCACTGACCCGGCAGAGCTGGAGCGGGAGAAGAAGATGCAGCTTGCCATGCTGGATATTAAGAAGAAATTCGGCAAGAATGCCATCTTGAAAGGATTAAATTTGGAAGAGAATGCAACCACCATAGAAAGAAATAGGCAGATTGGAGGACATAAGAGTGGGGAATAGACCGAAAATGAGTCCTGCGGACAGAGCCAAGCAGTTCATGCCCTTTGCGGCGCTGAAGGGATATGAGGAGGCACTTCGTGAGAAAGAGCGGGAGATAGAAGAGAAGATGAAAAACGAACTGGTAGAAGAGTACCATGAAGATTTTTCGAGTTTCGACTAAAGTATTTAAAATTTGGGTCGATAACTTATACAAGTAAGTTATGAATGTGTTTAGAGTTTATAAGGAGGAGTCCATATGAGAATAGAGTCTTATAATCAGATTCAGCAGATTTATCAGAAGCAGCATTTAAATAAATCAAAGTCTGTTTCACAGGCATCACAGTCTGATATGTTACAGATTAGCAGCCTTGGTAAGGACTTCCAGACTGCAAAGGCAGCAGTGAAGAATTGTCCGGATATCAGAGAAGATATTACCGCTCCTATTAAGGCTAAATTAGAGAATGGTACCTATGATGTAGATACCGCAAGCTTTGCAGAGAAGCTTATGCAGAAATACGCAGAATTGGGGTAAGATGCAGTGGCAAGCTTGATGGAGAACCTGATACAGGTATTGGAAGATGAACAGGTTCAGTATGCAGGACTGCTGGAGCTGTCAACGAAAAAGACCGACTACATCGTAGCCGGTGATTTGGAAAATATAAATAAAATCACGGATGAAGAAGACTTATGGCTCAGTAATATCAATCGCTTGGAGAAGAAGCGTACCGAGGTTACTAATGATATTGCCAATGTACTTAACAAGGATGTTAACACTTTAAAAATTACAAATTTGGTCGAGATGCTTGCGGCAAGACCGGAAGAGCAGAAACGCTTGAAGGATGCCGGAGAGGGACTCTCAAAGGTAGTTAAGAGCCTTCAGCAGATTAATGAACGTAACAGAGAGTTACTCGATCATGCCTTGCAGCTGGTAGAATTTGATATGAATTTAATTACTGCAATGAGAACCGCGCCTACCACTGCCAATTATAATAAAGGCGCTTATAACACGGGAAGTGTAATAGGAACCGGCAATCGCGGTTTCGACGCAAAGCAGTAGGCTTTGTGACCTTGAGAAGAAAGAGAGGTGGATATTCATGCCACTTATGGGAAGCCTTTGGATAGGAACATCCGGATTACAAACTAGTCAGAATGCGCTGAATACCACAGCGCATAACTTATCTAACGTGGATACCGAGGGATATGTAAGACAGCAGGTTCAGCAGGGATCCAAGTTCTATAATACTCTTTCTGTTAATCCCAATTCTGTTGCCAATCAGCAGTATGGTCTGGGTGTAAGTTACAGCGCAGTTAAACATATAAGAGATTATTTTTTGGACAGGACATATCGCGAAGAGTCAGGACGCGCTATGTTTTATCAGGTCTCTTCAGAAACTTTGGAGGAGGCTGAGAATCTTCTCGGTGAGCTGAACGGAGAAGCGTTCCAGACGACCATGAGTAATCTTTGGACCTCTGTGCAGGAGCTTTCGAAAGATCCTACCAACACGGTAACGCAGGGACTTATGGTGCAGAGAGCAGAAGAGATGATTGAGAGAGCTGTGAATATTTACGACAGCCTTTGCAATTATCAGGATAATCTGAATATGCAGATTAAGCAGAAAGTAGATTTGATTAACGAGTACGGTAATCAGATTTTGGAATTAAATGACCAGATTCGCAATATTGAGTCCGGTGGAATCGAACATGCTAATGACCTTCGAGATGTAAGAGATTCCATTTTGGATACCCTGGGCGAATTGGTGAATATGACATATACGGAAAATATATACGGTGATGTATCCGTTCGTATCGAAGGCGTGGATTTTGTAAAAGGTTCCATGTGCTACGAAATTGGAATGCAGGTAGATGAGACCACCGGTTTCTATACACCCTTTTGGCCCATGAATGCCAAGTATGAGCTTTTGGACAATGGTACCAGAGAATACAACATCGAAGGTGCGGAAGTCTTTGATTTAACCAAAGAGATTTCATCCGATCTGGAAACTGACATCGGAGGCCTTAAAGCCATGCTTCTTGCACGAGGGGACCACAGAGCGGATTACACGGATATCCAGAAGGATTACAGTGCAGTAGAACAGTCTGTCATTATGAATCTTCAGGCGGAATTCGACCAGATGATTCACAATGTGGCATCCAAGATTAACGAGGTGTTGCAGAACGCGGCAGGTGGTGTGAGAGGTGATTTGGTTCTTTCCGACGGCACTACGTACAGTGATGTCTTATACTTCGAAAGTGACCCTAACGGATACCTGAGAAAAGAGGACGGTCAGCCCATTCAGATGTTCGCCAAGATTACCACGGATTCATACGAAAAGGTAACAGATCCGGATGGTACGGTATACTGGGTATATGCTGAGGAAGATTTTGCACTGACAGACAGCTTATATACACTGAGCAACATTCAGATTGACAGAGAATTAAAGCAGGCACCGGCGCTTCTGGGCTTTAGATTGGAAGACGGCAGCGAGGATATGGACACTGTAAATGCGTTGGTAGATGCCTTTACCGAAGAGATTTATACTTTGAATCCCAAGGTGAAGAAGACCACATCCTTTATGGATTACTATACAGATTTGGTGTCGCAGGTTGCCAACAGCGGCTCCGTATTCAATAGTATTTACGAGAATCAGTTAAATACCGTGGAGGCTACAGAGAACGCCAGACAGCAGATTATCGGTGTTTCTTCCGATGACGAGCTTTCGGCAATGATTAGATATCAGAATGCTTACAACGCATCCAGCCGTTATATCAATACGGTAAGCCAGATGCTGGAGCATATTTTGAATACTTTAGGTATCTAATGAACAAAATTCTTAAATCAAAGATTTTGTTCATGGCAAATTTGCTCCTGCGGATCAAAGTTTGCAGGATAACAGAAAGGGGAAAATAACATGCCCTCAACATTTTTTGGATTAAATACAGCGTATACCGGCCTTTTAGCCAGTAATGCTGCATTAAATACAACCTCGAATAATATTGCAAATGTACAGACAGAAGGCTACAGCCGTCAGCATGTAGTACAGGAAGCTGCCAATGCGCTTCGAGTATTCCAGACCTATGGATGTGCCGGCGCCGGTGTGGAGACGATTGCAATTGAGCGTATTCGTGATGATTTCTATGATCAGAAGTATTGGGATAACAATACCAAGACCGGCGAATACGAGATGAAAGCATACTACATGAAGCAGATTGAAACCTACTTCGAGGACAACGGAGTGGATTCCGGCTTCAAAACCATCTTTGATGATTTCATGGTGGAGGCCATGGAAGAGCTTTTGAAGGATCCCAGTAGTGATTCTACCAAGGCTCAGTTTGTAGGTAAGGCCGGTGCTCTGGCAGAGTATTTTAACAGTCTTGGAGGCAATCTGGAGGCACTGCAGAAGGATATCAATGCAGAGATTAAATTGAAGGTGGATGAAATCAATTCTCTTGCATCGGAAATTGCTACCTTGAACAAGCAGATCAACGTTATTGAATTGTCAGGTTCTAAGGCGAACGAGCTTCGAGATAAAAGAACTCTTTTGTTAGATGAGTTGTCTAAGATTGTAGATATTGAATGTATGGAGACTCCTATCTATGACGCCAATAATCCGGACCGTGAAACAGGTGCAAACCGTTTCCTTGTAAAGCTTGCAGGAGGTCAGGTGCTGGTGGATACCGCTGAATACACAGGTCTTTACTGCGCAGCAAGAGAAACCTATGAAAAGGTACATCAGAGTGATATCGATGGTCTCTATGAAGTATATTGGGACAATGGCGAGAAGCTTAATATTTATAATCCGTTACTTGGCGGCGAGCTTTATGGCTTGGTACAGCTTCGTGACGGTAACAACGGAGAGAATTTCAAGGGTACTATTGAAGATGTAGACTCTGTTGCAAATACTGTTACCATCTCTGTTGAGAACGGATACCTGATGGATTTGAATAAGAGCAATCTTTCCGACCAGGGCGGTATTATTAATCTGGGTAATCACCTATACTACTATGACAGCTGGACATACAACAGAGCAGCAGATGGCAGTGTTACTTATACATTCCAGTTATCCGGTGAGGATAAGAACGGTAGTAAGAAAATTGATTCCGACAGAATCGGCAAGGAGGCATCTACCGGAAAAGGACTTGCTTATCAGGGAATTCCTTACTACATGAATCAGATGAATGAGTGGATTAGAACATTTTCACAGCATTTTAATGATATTCTGACCAGTGGTTATGATATCAATGGTGATCAGGGAAACATGTTGTTTGTAGGTGATAAGACCACCGAAGACGATCAGTATGATTTCCCGGATGCGTATCGCTTTGATAAGGACGGTGCCATTAGTGTGTCAGATGATGATGACAGTTATTATCGACTGACAGCTATGAACTTTAACGTATTTACACCCATTGCCAACGATGCTAACCTGCTGGCTACCAGAAAGAATGTAAGCAAGATTCCGGGAGAGGTAGAGTTAGAGGGTGTAGAGAATGTGGACCTTCTGAAGGAACTAAAGAATCTTGCAACCGATAAGGAGGCTATGACCTTCCGCGGAAGCTCTGCAGATGAGTTCTTACAGTGTGTGCTCAGTGATATTGCATTGAATGCTAACAGAGCCAATACATTTGAAACCAACTACACGGATATAGGTAAGATGATTGATAATCAGAGAATTTCCATTTCCGGTGTGGATGAGGATGAAGAGGCTGTAAATCTGGTAAAATATCAGAATGCATACAATTTATCCTCTAAGATGATTCAGACACTGACGGAAGTGTACGACAGATTGATTCTGGAGACCGGAGTCTAATTCAAAAAATCCATAAATGCAAGATTTTTTGAATACAAATTTGTGCCTGCGGCCCGAAGTTTGTGGGCTGAGGAAAGGTGGGGCTTTACTAAATGAGAATTACAAATAAAATCATGAGAAATAATAACCTGGCAAATATCAATACCAATAAGATTTACCAGGATAAGCTGAGTACACAGATGTCTACCCAGAAGAAAATCGGACGTCCTTCTGAGGATCCGGTAGTGGCAATCCGTGCACTTAGACTTCGTAGTAATGTTACGGAAGTAACCCAGTACTATAGCAAGAATATTCCGGATGCACAGAGCTGGCTGGAAGTAACCGAGAAGGCATTGGATAACCTTACAGGCATTATTACCAGTATGATTGAGCAGTGTACAAAGGGCTCAAATGGTGATCTTACCTCTTCTGACAGGGAGATTATTATCGAACAGCTTAAGAATCTTGGTGAAGAGGTGTATTCTACCGGTGATGCTGACTTTGCAGGCAGATATGTGTTTACCGGATATCGTACCGATACTTCATTGAGCTTTATGAAGGCTGAGACTTTGGATTATGAGATTACCGAGCAGGTGACCAAGGACAATATTGACAGTATCACCGTTGTTAAAACTACCAATGCAGCAGGTGATGACTTAATGGATGTTAATGAGGCGAACTATACGCAGAAGAATGTTAGCGAGACAGACGTAGAGACGATGGAGATTCATAGAATCCGTCTGGCTTACAGTACTTGTGCAGATGATGTTCCTACCATTACCTATCAGCAGTCCGATGGAAATGGGGGATTTACAGAAGAAACGTTAGATGTGACGGTTGTGCATGATTATGATGACCCTTACTCCGCTGTAGCGAAGATGACAGAAAATAAAGAAACCGGTGCGGTGTTCTGCCCGGAAACCGGTGAAATCTTACTGAGCGAAGAGGCATATCTGAAGCTAAAAGCAACAGAGGATGTTGCAACAACAAGTTCAGTGGATGAGGATGAAATCCGCGTTACCTATCATAAGGAAGAGTGGAAGGAAGGTAATCTTCGTCCGGAACATTATTTTGCATGCAAATCTACCGATGCACAGGGAAAAGAGATTAAATACAATCAGGATTATTTAGAAAGTAACGAAAGAAACCATCAGGTAATTGAGTATGATGTGGGATTCAATCAGACCATTCAGGTGAATTCTACTGCGGATGAGTGCTTCAAGCATAATATCGGTCGAGAAGTAGAGGATTTGATTAATGCGATGCAGGACGTAGTGGATATGGAGGCTATTGTTACTGATTTGGAAGCAGAGCTGGAAAGCGTGACCGATGCTACAAAGAAGGAAGCTCTGCAGGGCAGGATTGATGCGGCTGAAAAAGCACTTACCTTTATGAAGGATAAGGCTCAAAGAATGTTTGAAGCAGGTATTACTGCTTTCCAGGGGGCTCTTGATGAAGCGAATCTTTCGATTACCAATTGCGGTACCAGAAGCAGCAAGCTGGAGCTTGTGGAGAGCCGTATGCAGGTGCAGAAGACAACCTTTGAAACCTTAAAGAGTGAGAATGAGGACTGTGATATTACGGAAGTTGCGATTCAGCTTGGCAGTGCAGAACTCACTTATGAGGCAGCACTTATGGCAACCGGTAAGATTATGCAGACCACACTTCTTAACTTTATCTAAGGTTGAGATACTTTCAACCCACTTATTGAGGTAGTATTGCAAGCGAGCTTGCAATATGCAAGGAGAGGAAGACATGAAGATTAATACTAAGGTGTTTGGTGAAATCGATATTGAAGAAGATAAGATTATCAACTTTGTAAATGGAATTATCGGTTTCCCGGATTTAAAGAGATTTACATTGATTTATGATGCTGAAAAGGGTGTGAACGCCGGCATTCGCTGGTTACAGTGTATGGACGAGCCTACATTTGCGCTTCCGGTAATGGATCCGCTTGCTGTGATGGATAGCTATAATCCGGTTGTGGATGATGAGCTTTTCAAGAAGCTGGGCGAGATGCATGAGGATAACACGCTGGTGCTTGTCAGCGCTACCATTCCTAAGGATATCACCAAGATGAGTGTTAATCTGCAGGGACCGTTTGTAATCAATGTTGATGAACGTAAAGCATGCCAGGTGATTGTAGACAATGCAGACTACCCTGTTAAGTATTATGTTTATGATATCTTAAAGGCAAGAAAGGGCGGTGAGTAAATGCTGGCATTATCTCGTAAAAAGGGTGAGGCCATCATTGTGAATAACAACGTGGAAATCACCATTTTGGAAGTGAAGGGTGATCAGGTAAAGATTGGTATCTCTGCTCCCAAGGATGTACCTATCTACCGTAAAGAAGTATATATGCAGATTCAGCAGGCCAACGAAGAGGCGGCAAACGCTGAAGGCTTGGCTGCTCTTGCAGATTTGTTAGGATGATTAGATTTATGAAGCTCCGGTTTGTGCCGGAGCTTTTTTAACGGTTTCGGTTTCTGCCTTTTCCTTGATTTTGGACATATGTGATGTTTGTTGCATAGGAGCGCCCAATAAATATACATGAAAAATACCTGAAAATATAGTTGACAGTAAATGTATTGTAGAGTATATTATAGTAAAGTGAATGTCTGGGAACCGATCTTGCAGCACGGCTGCATTCTAAAATTCATGGCGATTCTGCCGCGGTCAGGGAATCCTGCTTATTTCACAAAAGAAAAGTGCAGGCATGGCCTGCGGAAAGGAATTACATATGGGAGAGTTGAATGCGGTAGATTATAAGTATTTATCGGATAATTCACGCTATGCGGATTTGTTTAATGGAGTGCTGTTTGGTGGTGAACAGGTCCTTATTCCTGATAAGCTTACGGGAGAGGATACAAAACTGGTTACAACCAATGAAACGGTATGGAGAGAACGTAGTAGGGACCTAATCAGGAAATATGAAAATGGTGCGAGCTACGCAGTACTGGGGATTGAAAACCAGGAGAATGTGTCTTATATCATGCCGTTTCGGATTATGGAGTATGAGGCAGGAGAGTATTCGAAACAGATTGAGGAGATGCAGAAAAAACATAAAGATTCCGGGGATGTGAGTGGAGACGAGTTTCTTTCAAAGTTTGCTAAGACAGATAAGGTAAATCCCTGTGTGACGTTGGTGCTGTATTGGGGAGAGAACTGGGATGGTCCGGAATCCTTGAAGGATATGCTGAATCTAGGAGGACTACCGGAGCAGATGAAGGCATATGTAAATGATTATCCTATGCATTTGGTGAATGTAAGGGAATTTGAGAATACGGATGTATTTCGGACGGATTTGAAGCTTGTGTTTGACTTTATGAAATGTGCCGAGGATAAGAAATGCATGACAGAGCTGGTGGTGGGCAATCCGGCATACCAAAGAGTGCCGCGGGATGCGTGGAAGATGATGCAGGTTCATGGGAAGTTGGAGGAACCGAAAGTGGATGCGGCAGAGGATGAAGAAGAGGAGGCGATGGTAAACGTGTGCAGGGCAATCGATGATATTAAGAATGATGCAATGGAGCGTGGAATAGAACGTGGTAGAAGTGAGGGCTTGGAGATAGGTTTAAAGAATCTGGTGAAAGTATTGAAAGGACAGTGCAAAGGCTTTGAAGAATTGTACAATTCCTTGATTGGCATGGAGGGCTACGAAAGCCTCACCAGAGAACAGGTGAGTAAGTATGTGTAGGCTATTCAAGAGGGATATTATGGAGGGCTGTGTGTTTACGCAGCCTCTTTTAAAGTGGGGAAATAATGTGTCAAAGGCATATTATTTGAAGAATGGATGCTTACGACCAGTAAGAATGTGGGGACTGGACATATGGGTAAGCGGTAGTTGTGAAAAATCCAAAGAATGTGTCTCTTGTGTATGATGCTGCCTGCGTAAATCCTGTATATGTCCAATGGGTGGTATAAGATGGGCATAGGGATATCTTCTGCCGCAGTTAGGGAGGTCATTTTATCTCCGTTCTGGGAGCAGGAACCATCAGGGAACATTATAAACGGAAGTGGAATTTAAAATTACATTCGGGCGAAGGAAGTTTTTGAAAGGACACGCCTAAAGTTATACGCTGTTTTATCCGATAAAAAAAGTAAGATAGCGAGGTGTGCTCGCAAAAGTAGGCAACAGCACCACGGATTGGTGCTTCACAATTTATTTAGATTCACATGGAGGTGGATGATTATGGCAGTAGAACCATTAGGTACTATTATGAGTGTGCAGGCGCAGAGTACCACACAGAACAAGCCGGTAGCAGCACAGGCAGAGACCGCAGCGACGGTGGACACACAGCCCGTTGAACCTGTAGAGAAGGTGGAACCGGTTCAGAAGAATCAGAATCAGCAGATGGATACGAACACCAACGCTGCTCAGCAGGAGGCATCACAGGAACAGATTCGTAAGGCAGTAGAGCAGCTGAATAAGAATATGCGTAATTCAGAAGCGGTATTCGGAATTCATGAGAAAACCAACAGAGTAACGATTAAGATTGTAGACAAAGAAACCAAAGAAGTAATCAAAGAAGTACCGCCGGAGAAAACCTTGGATATGATTTCTAAGGTATGGGAGCTGGCAGGAATCCTGGTGGACGAGAAGAGATAGGAGGAAGCGGTTATGGCAATGAGATTAACCGGTATATATTCTGGTCTGGATACAGAGACTATTATTCAGGAATTAGTATCCGTTAAGAAGAATAAAGTGGAATCTGCGAAGAAAGAGCAGACAAAGCTTGAGTGGAAGCAGGAGAAGTGGAAAGAGCTGAATACCAAGCTTCTTAACTTATATACCAAGACAATTGGTAATATGAGATTTGACAATGCATATGCGAAGAAGGTTACCAAGTCATCTAATCCTAATGCAGTAAGCGTAGTTACTGGCGAGAATGCAATGAACGGTACCCAGAGCTTGAAAGTGAAAAATCTGGCTAAGACTGCATATATGACCGGTGCAGAGATTAAAGGCGTTGATGGCGAGAAAGTTACGTCAAGTTCAAAAGTTAGTGAGCTGGATGGAGTTAGTATTGGCGCTAATATTACTTTAAACGGTGAAGAGATTCTCAAGATAGATGAGAATACTACCATTTCGAGTGTTGTTAATGCTTTACGGAGTAAAGGTTTAAATGCGAATTTTGATGAAACCAATCAGAGAATTTTCGTTGGAGCAAGTAAGTCCGGAGTAGAAGGCGACTTTGAGTTGTATGGTTATGGTGGCGCATTAACAGCTCTTGGCTTATATGAGAATGCGGGTGCGGTAAAGATTGATGGCGAGGATGCAGAAATCGAATTAAATGGTGCAACATTTACATCTAACACCAATACCTTTAATGTAAATGGTCTGACCATCACCTGTATGGCAGAGACTGATGAAGAAATCACAATTACTACTCAGAATGATACAGAAGGTATCTATAATGTTGTAAAGAACTTTATCAAGGAATACAACAGCGTTATCAACGAATTGGATAAAGTGTACAACGCTGACAGAGCTAAGGATTACGAGCCTCTGACTGATGATGAGAAGGAAGAGATGAGTGAGTCTGAGATCGAGAAGTGGGAGACTAAGATTAAGGATTCCTTACTTAGCGGTGATAGTACTGTAAGTAATATTGCTACTTCTTTGAAACAGATTATGCTTTCAGGTGTGGAAGTGGATGGTAAGCAGATGTATCTGTCTGATTTTGGCATTGCTACACTTAGCTATTTCTCTTCTGCTGATAATGAGAAGCATGCATACCATATCGACGGCGATGCTGATGATGCAGCAACCTCCGGTAATACGGATAAGCTCAGTGCTATGATTGCATCTGATCCTGAGACCGTTACTAAGTTCTTTACGAGTCTTAGCAAGAATTTATACGATAAGTTGGGCGAACTGTCTAAGTCAGTGGAGGGCTACAGTAGTTTCAATTCCTTCTATGCAGATAAGAAGATGAAGGAAGACTATAATGATTATAAATCAAAAATCGCTGATCTGGAGGAGAAACTGACAGATTACGAGGATAAATGGTATGCGAAATTTGCAGCAATGGAGACCGCATTGGCGAAATTGCAGAGCAATACCAGCGCAGTAACAAGCATGCTAGGAGGAATGTAAAAAATGGCGTTACCTAATGCGTATTCGCAGTATAATAACAGCAAGGTACTGACTGCCTCGCCGGCGGAATTGACCTTGATGCTTTATGAAGGTGCTATTAAATTCTGCAACATAGCCATTATAGGCTTAGAGCAGAAGGATATTGAAAAAGCACATATCAATATTGTAAAGGTTGAGAAGATTATTGATTATCTGCGAAAGACCCTGGACATGAAGTACCCTGTGGCACAGGATTTTGAGAACATTTATGTATATCTTCACCAGAGATTACTGGAGGCGAATGCAAAAAAAAATCCGGAAATCTTGATGGAAGTCAAGGAACATTTAAATTCTGTCCGTGACACATGGAAAGAAGTAATGAAGAAAGCCTGAGGTTGAACCGCATGATGGGAAACTATTTGGATGCGTTGGAACAGAGCCTTGTGGAGAAGAGCAAGGTTTTAGACCAGATTCAAGAATATAATAGTCGCCAGGAAGAGATTTTTAAGTCAGAGATTCCGGAACTGGCACTTTTCGATAGCTATGTGGAAGAGAAGGGACAGTTAATAGAGCGTCTGAACAAGCTGGATGAGGGATTTGAGATACTCTTTGATTCGGTAAAAAAGGAACTGGATAGTAACCGTCCTAAGTATCAAGAGCATATCAAGAGGCTGAAGCAGCTTGTGTCAGAAGTAATGGAGAAAAGTGTTACTGTTCAGGCACAGGAACAGCGGAATAAGAAGCTGGTAGAGGAATTCTTTTCCAAAGAAAAGTCCGGTATCGGACAGGGGCGTAGGAACTCTAAAGCAGCTTATGACTATTATAAAACCATGAATAAAGCCAATGTGGTAAGTCCTCAATTTATGGACAAAAAAAAATAATTAAAAAATTAGAAAAAGGTATTAAGTAATCGGCAAAGACGCCGATATATAATACAAGTAAAGCAAATGCTTTTCACTTAGCTTACGGAAGCGTACGAGCCGTAGGCACCAAAACTATTAATTCAGCTGCAAGGACGCAGCATTATATTCAAGGAGGAATAAATTATGGTAGTACAGCACAATCTTACAGCAATGAACGCTAACAGAATGTTAGGAATCACAACTAGTCAGCAGGCTAAGCAGACTGAGAAATTATCTTCTGGTTATAGAATTAACCGTGCAGCAGATGATGCAGCTGGTCTTTCAATTTCTGAGAAGATGAGACGTCAGATTAGAGGTCTTGATCAGGCAGCTACTAACGCTCAGGACGGTATCTCTATGGTACAGACAGCAGAAGGTGCTTTAACAGAAGTTACCGATATGCTTCAGAGAATGAATGAGCTTGCAGTTCAGGCAGCTAACGGTACCTATACTTCTACCCAGAAGCAGTATATCGCAGACGAAATTAATCAGTTAACTTCTGAAATCGACAGAGTTGCGACTACAACTAAGTTCAATGATCAGGTATTATTGACTGGTGGATTCTCTACCACAGCTATGAAACTTCAGATTGGTAATGAGTCTGGTGAGACCATGGACATTAAGATTAGTGATATGCAGGCTTCTAAGATTTGTAGCCTTCTTAAGGGTACTTTAGCTTGGAATGCAGCAGGTATTGGTGCGACCAGCATTGGTACTTTCATTTCTGAATTAAAGGTTGGTATGGAGAAGGTTGCTTCTCAGCGTTCTGCTCTTGGTGCTATCCAGAACAGATTAGACCACACTATCAACAACTTAGATAACGTTGTTGAGAATACCACAGCAGCTGAGTCTCGTATCCGTGATACTGATATGGCTTCTGAAATGGTTAAGTACTCTAACAACCAGATTCTTGCTCAGGCAGGTCAGGCTATGTTAGCGCAGGCTAATCAGGTTAACCAGGGTGTATTATCCTTACTTGGTTAATAATCTAAATTAAAGCTAGCTTGTAAAAGGGGTGGTTCGCCACCCCTTTTATTACTTTAGCAATTAACATTCGGGGGATACGGGATGAACGTATTAATGTTGGAGTGGGACAGTTTTGGACAGGAGTATATTTATCAGGCGTTTAAGGACCAAGGGTGTGCTGTAGAGATTTATCCATGGCCCTTTGGGGCAGAAGATATGAGGGAGAATCCGGAGCTTGAGAAGGCTCTTAAGGAGAAAGTGAAGCGGGGAGGATACGATTTTGTATTCTCACTTAATTTCTTTCCGGTGGCAGCAAAAGTCTGCTTTGAATGCGGGGTAACCTATGTATCGTGGGTGTATGATACTCCGTATCTTTTGTTGTATTCAAAGCATATTCAATACGAGACAAATATCGTGTATCTATTTGACAAGTCTTTATATAAAGAATTCCGTAATAGACAACTGAATAATGTGTATTATCTGCCCATGGCGGCACCTGTGGAGGTGTATGATAGGGTAAAGGTGGAGAAGGAAAGCTTTTGTAGTGATATTTCTTTTGTGGGTTCCACTTATCAGGAGAACCGACAGGACTTCTTTGCATTGATAGAGAATGCCAATCCTTACGTAAAAGGGTATTTGGACGCTATTATCAACATGCAGAAAGAGGTGTACGGAAGTTTCTTTTTGGATAAGGTTCTTTCGGAACCGATATTAAGAGAGTTACAAAATATATGCCCTATTCCAAAAGGGGAAGATGAGTGGGAAAGTGATGAGTGGCTCTATGCCAATTATTTTTTAGCAAGGAAATTAACCGGACTACAGCGCATGGAGATTTTGCAGATGTTGTCCGAGAATCATAGATTAAGCGTGTATACACCGGAGAATGTGAAGGAACTGGGAATCTGGAGTAAGGGACCGGTGGATTATATATCAGAGATGCCTCAGATATTTAAGGGAAGTAAAATCAATCTGAATATGACATTACGGAGCATTCAGTCAGGAATTCCTCTTCGGGCTATGGATATTATGGGATGTGGAGGATTTCTCTTGACGAATTACCAGGCAGACTTTGAGGAGTATTTTGAAGCCGGTGTGGATTATGTGTATTACACGGACAATGAAGATTTGCTTTATAAAGTAGATTATTATCTGGAACATGAAGAAGAGCGAAAGCAGATTGCGTTAAACGGATATCACAAGGTACAAGCGAATCATACTTATAAGCACCGTGTGCAAACCATATTGCAAATGGTAAGAAACAGATAAGGGGAAGGAACAGCATATGCGTATTTTATATATATTGTGGGAAAGTTACGGAACGGAAGGTATTATAAAGGCATTTCGAGATAGAGGAGATGCAGTAGATAGTTGGCGTTTGGACAGAACACAAGATATGAGACTTAATAATCCGTTGGCAGAAAAGTTGATTCGGCATATTGCAGAGAATAAGTATGATATGGTATTTTCCTATAATTATTTTCCTGTAGTATCCTTGGCATGTAACGCGTGTAAGGTGAGATATGCAGCATGGATATATGATAGTCCATTAGTGGCGCTTTATTCGAATACAATAAATTTTCCATATAATTATGTATTTGTATTTGATAGGGGAACGTATTACGATTTAGTGCAACAAGGAGTAAATACGGTGTATTATTTACCACTTGCTTGTGATGTAGAAAAATATGATTCTTATCCCATGGATGATTCTATACATGAGATTTATGACAGACAGGTGACTTTTGTAGGCTCTACCTATATGGAGAGAAAGAATCAGTTATATAAAAAATTACAAGGGGTAAATCCTTATGTAAGGGGATATCTAGAAGGGATTATGCAAGCGCAGAAGGATATATATGGAGAAGTCCTTTTGGAGAAGATGCTTACTCCGGAAATTATGGAGGAAATAGACAAGGTAAACCATTATCAACAAAATGTGGATGGTTTTGAAAGGTCTTCATGGGTATTTGCCCATTATCATCTTTCCAGACATATCGCTGGATTACAAAGACGAGAGATATTAGGAATGGTTTCAGAAAAATATCCAACTACGTTATATACTTATGAAAAGACACCGTGGTTGCCTAATATTGAGAATCGCGGTACGGTAGGCTACAACAAGGAAGCTATCTATGTGTTCCGTTGTTCTAAAATTAATTTAAACATTACGTTGAAGAGTATTATTACCGGAATTCCTCTGCGTGCGTTTGAAATCATGGGAAGTGGAGGTTTCTTGTTATCCAATTATCAGGCGGATTTCTTGGATTACTTTGTACCAGGAGAAGATTTTGCATACTTTGATAGCAATGAGGATTTGATGGCTAAAATAGAATATTATCTTACTCATGAGAAGGAGCGGCAGGAAGTGGCAAGAAACGGTTATGAAAAGGTGAAAAAGTATCATACCTATCGTAACAGGGTGGAAGAAATTATAGGAACTCTTTTTGGAGAATAGAGGAGGTATGTTATGACGACAGAAGAGAAAAAAACAATAGATATGATACGGCAAGTGAGAGAAACGGTAGAAGGCCAGACAGTTTCTTTAGAACAATTTCCACTGCAGAGTTTAGCGAATTTAATTCGGGCGACCATTGGAAGAGAGTTTATAGGGATAACCGGTGGGATGAAAAATGAGGATTTTGTGTTGCTGACAGATGGGTATCTAAAGTTGCTTAAGCATTGTATAGAGATGAATGATATACAGGGGTGCGTAAAAACATTGGTTTTACTAGAAGAGCAGTATGTATGCCTTGATACTATCATAAGAGCGTATAGAGAACAAAGATATGTTGATAAATACAAAAAAATGACCATTGGTGCAGGAGAGGCTTATAGTGAGATGCAATACTATTTGCATCAAAATAAAAGGAAGCGGGGAATGCAAGGACGAGTTATTGGTGAAAATGGGAAAGGGGTGGTATACACTTGTACTTTTTTTGCCAAGAATGAGGTGCAGCAACCAGAATACATTAATTTGAATTGGGATTACATTTGTTTTACAAGTGTGAAGGAGAAGATAGGTACAAGGGATGGTGTGTGGGAGTATCGAGGAATTGGTATAGAGAATCAAGGGACAGATGAGTTACGCCATATTTGTATGATGAACCCACACTTACTTTTGGAAGAGTATGATTATAGTATATGGGTAGATCCAAACTATAAGATTGTTGGTGATTTGGAGTTGTTTCTGGCGAGCTATGGAAGAGATGTGTCTTTTTTGGCGTTTCCATCGTATATTACAGATGATGTGTATGAGGTAATGGCGACAGGTTTACGTGGAGATGACGAAAATATCTGCATGAGAAAGAAATGTTTACAGTATGAGAAAGAAGGATACCCACGGCATTATGGGATGATTAGTGATAAGATTATGATAAGGAACCATCGGGACGACAAGATGTGCAAAGTTATGGAGACCTGGTGGAATGAGGCAGTGCAGTGCGGAAGAATGTGGCAATATGGATTTAATTATGCAGCATGGAAAAATGGTTTTGATTATTCCATATGTGACTTATTTGTTGAGATGAATGCTTATTTTAAGAGTATGTTAATTGATTTGGAAGTGCAAACGAATGAATAAAAGAGTCTTATATGTAAAAAATAGTAATATAGATTGTGAAAGTTTGGTACAAGGACTATATAATAGCGGCTATGTGATAGTTGAGTATAATAAGGGAAAAGAAGAGGAGAGCATTGAACAAATCTTAAATGAAAATTTTTTTTATTTTGTGTGTTCTTTGGGACTTGATGAAGAGGTATATAAAGCATGTATGGGAACTGCAACAAAGTATGTTGTATTTTTTGAGGCAGAACAAAAAGCCTCATATGAAAAACTTGAGCAGACGGGGTTGAGTAATTGCTACTTTGTTTTGTTGTCAGAAGAAAATGTTGGAAATATCGAAAAAATTGTTTTTGTAGAAAGAGAGTTATATGTTTATCATCTTATAAGTGAATTAGATACTTTGCATAAGAAAAATATCGAGCCAACCGTTGGATTGAAGCAACTTAGAGACATTACTGATGACGCGGAAGTTGTCCGGCTTACCGATGTCTTTTTTGATAATATGGAGTTGGAAAAGGAATTAACTTTTCTATTAAAGGATCGTTTACTGGAATATATTGATCTTTTGTTGATGAAAAAAAACAGAGATTCTTGGCGCGAGATTGTTTTGTGGAACAGAAAACATGAATGTGTAAAACTTGCTAATTGTTTTTGGCAATTTTATTTGTTGCAAAAAGCGGGCGCTATTTACGCGGAAGAAATGTTGGAATATTATAAGAGTGGCGAAGAGTTGTTCATAACCAAACTTGGAAGTTTCGATGAATTATCAGGAGTATATTTTCAATTGCTACTTTTATTAAGAAGATTAGAATATGATGTTGCCTCAGATGAGGATATCTATATCGTGAACTATATAATGAAACATAATATATCGGGAATATTTATACGCCATGTGATTGAGCAAAATAAAATTACAAATAAAGAGAAAGTATACAATCGTTTAGAGGAGTTGTTGGTAAAGTATGGATGATAAAAAGGTATGTTTTATAATTTGCGTCAATGATGATGTATACTTTTCAGAATGTGTCAAGTATATACAATGGCTTTATGTGCCAGAAGGAATAGAGATAGAGATTTTAGAAATTAGAGGGGCTGTTTCTATGACGTCTGGTTATAACGAAGGAATGAGATGTACTGATGCAAAGTATAAAGTATATTTGCATCAAGATGTATTTATTAAAAATCGCAATTTTATTAAAGATATTATTGATATCTTTAATGCGGATACTCAGATTGGCATGATTGGTATGGTAGGAAGTGAAAAGTTGCCTGCAAATGCAGTGATGTGGTCTGGGCCAAGAATTGTGTATTCACAGACTACACCATGGGAAGAATATCAATATCGAATGGAAGATGGATATTGTGAGGTGACCTGTGTGGATGGTCTATTGATAGCTACACAATATGATGTAGAGTGGAGAGAGGATATATTTACCGGATGGGATTTTTATGACATTTCTCAAAGTTTTGAAATGAGGAGAAATGGCTGGAAAGTGGTTGTTCCTATTCAGCGCAATGCATGGTATATACATGACGATAAAGTAGTTTTACAATTATGGAACTACAACTCTTCCAGAAAGGTATTTCTGGAAGAGTATAAAGATGATATGCAAAAACAAAATTTATAGACCGGCATTATTTAGTAACTTCTTAATTTGTGAAGAATAGTTGAAATGTGCTTTCACCCTCTGATATCCACTTTGTGCAATTTGGGTACGGAGGGTGTCGTTTTTTAAGTAGAATGTAGCTTTTTCCAATGCATCATTCATATCCGTGTAATAAACAAAGTCTTTGTCAGGAACAAAGTATTCTGCTAGCTCCGGTTGATAGTTCGATAATAAAAATCCTTGACAACCCATGATATCCAAAGCTCGTAAAGGAATTCCAGACTGGGTATTTTTAACGGAGATATTCAAATTGATTTTGCTATGCTTGAATACCTTTGGCATAGCATCCAAATAAGAAATTGGCCCCTTAAATACAGTAGAGGTGAGTAAGGGATGTTTTTCCTTGGTATATAAATGAACCTGATGTCGTTGTGATAAGGAATCCAATAGTATAAGGCGTTCCTTATGAGTGACAAAGGTAGCAAGAGAATAGATTAATTGTTCCTTGTTCAATTGGATGTTGGTTCCGTTGTTATGATATTCTGTATTAATAGTATGAATCAGTTGATCTGTAATAAGGTTATCAAAAAGGTATTGTCCGTAAATCTGCAGTTGCATTTCAACTAAAGCATCTAGAAAACCTTTGGTGTAGTCGGACATAGAAGCAGATAAAGCGGGGTAGGTTGATTGATATAAATTGCCTACAAAGGAGATGTCAGCAGAGTAATGAGTAATCTCTTGGGCAGTTGTTTTGATGTTGGCCAAGCGATCAATATTTACTGCCAGAGGCAGATGATATACTTGAGAGAATCCCCTTTTCTGGTAAGATAGTGCTTGAATTCTGTCAAAAAGAAAAACGTGGTTTGTTTCATAGCCCAGAGTTTGTTCAATGTTGGGAACATTGAGAGGACAGTCATAACTCCAAGAGAGATACTTGATATGAGCATGATAACATACTTCAGCAATCAGAGGAAAATAATTGACAGAAAAAACAGCATCATAAGTAGATTCTTTCAATTTCTGAGAGAACCAATCAAGAAAAAAGGAATCACTATTTTTATCTTTGAAATAATAGTTTTCGGTGTGATAATGGATACCCAGTTGTTTAAAAGTAGCAAGAATATCTGTGTATGTATATGCGTTCCATTGAAGTACAAAAAGCTTCATAAGAATGATTCCTTTCTTAATTGATGGTTGATACAAGTTAATGATCTAAAATCTCTAAAAGCTGTTCTGCCCTTTGGTGCCATGTGTGGCGCGAAAGGGCTTTGTTATAGCCATTTATTGCAATCTCTTGCAATCTGTCATTGTCGCTGAGCAGTTCTTCTACACGAGTTGGTAGGGTGGAAAGTTCGCTTAAAGAGAATAAAGCTATATCTCTATTATCTGTAAATTCTTCTTCCAATGCAGTGGTATTATCTGATAGAACCACAGATTGGCATAGCATTCCATTAAAAATTCTCTCTGTCAGCCCATCTTTGTGCCAGGACATAATATTGAGCGATATCTTAGAATTTTGCATAATCTCAAGACTAAGCTGTGCATCCACTTCCGGATGACAGATAAGAAAGGGATGGTTTTTAAAGGGAGAATTTTCCCAACGTTCGCTAAAAATGTGTACTGGAATTCCTGCCTCTATAAGTGTTTCCACGACCTTCTCTCGATAATATAAGAATATGCAAAAATATACTTGCCTCATATCATGGAATAATTGTAAGAACTGCTCGTCATCTAGTTGAATGTTAAAATGTTGTAACGCATCTTTCAGAGCTCGCTCACCGGTATAATCAGGATGCTTTCGTAATATTCTCAGATAATGTGCGGCTAAATGTCTGTGTGTTCTATCATATGTGTAGAGAACAGCCAGACGTTCCCTATAATTACGATAGGCGCCGATAAAGGATATATCATATTTCCTCTCTGCCATAGGAATGGGGGGCGTATGTGGTATTAATCCAGCCGGTGGAAAACGAATACAACCAGAAATATTCTGAAAATAATGCTCGGAAAAATGTATATAGTTTCGGTCATGAAGTAATAAATAATAATCACGAGGAGCTCGTTGCAGAGCGTCTTTCAGCCATGCTGGGTGGTCAAAAACCATGTTAAATTTGGGACCATAAATCAAGTCATGAAGATAAGTGGTCTGATCATGTGTTTTAAAAGTAAAGATACCGGTCTGCATGCCGATAATAGCCTTAAAACGTTGCCCGATATATTTTGTTAAAGCAATGGTGCCCTCAGAATTCCCGTCAAAGATCTCTACTCGTTGATGGCATTTGCGAAATGCATCTGCCCAAAATTCTATAAAATAATTCAACAGATTTAGACAGATATCTGCCCCATAATAGAGCAGAATGGGACGCGTATTATCATCAATTTCATAATATACTGGAGAACGGGAAATCATATTTTCTAAAAATGATATTCCGGATTCTTTCCAAGGCATCTGAAATGCTTGATGTAGGATGGCGGTTACAATAGTGTCAAAATATCCGTTTTCACGTAACGTTTCCTGATATTTACCTATAATATAACAGTCTGTGCGAAAGGCTTCCCAAGCATCGACATCTGTGTCGCAGCACTCGGTTTGCCCGATTGCTTTGACAGGATAGAATTCCACAGCGCGGAGAAGAAATTCGTAATTCTGTTTGGCGTGCAATTTATAATTTAAGTTTCCGATTTTATTATAAATATTATCGGAGCAGATTATATTACCTTCTGCCCAGCGATCATCTAAGAGAATATCCCAAAAAGTCAATTCTCTTGTTTCACCGGGAGGCAAAAGCTGTGTATGGCATGTAATCTCTTCCATTTATGTATAGTTCCTTTCGAATTAGTTTTTATGCAAAAGAGCATAAAATCTGGGCAGTATATGTTGGATCATCGATGGAATCGACAATGTCGCCACCTACGAATTCGTTGTTATATTTTGTTTTGACAGGACATCTGTTGCCATTTCCTTGTAAGAACCACTCATATTCGATGTCTACATGACCGATGTCTACAGCTTGGTAACCATTTAGACATAAATCATGCGCTAATACGGTGGCAGTTGGGCCGACAGCGAGTAAAAAAAGTGTATCATAAGAAGCGTACTGAAGTGCCGCTTCTAGTATGTCGTTATATTTATCAAAAGAATCAGTTGCTGGCGCGAGAATTCTTTTGATGGATCTAGCGTTGTCAAATAGATTATTTCCGACACCAAGTCGAGAGAGGGCGCCTTCAATAAATATGATATCTCGATCTTGCCAAATTTGTTGTAAATGTTCAAAACGTTTTTGTGGGGCATCGGTTTGGTTATCTTTGTAAAGAACATAGGGGCGACTCATATAGGCATCATAATATGTTCGTGTAGAATCCAGAAACATTTGATGCGCTCTACGTACTTCGTCCGTCATATACATGCGAATCCCCCTTGCAGCTTGTTCTGTATATTGCTGGAGGTCACCATAATTGTTTGCAATACCGATTAATAGATTGGGATGCTCACAATGGATAACTTCTTGTAAACGAACAGAAAGATGCGCATTATATTTTTGAAATTTTTGGCGGTTAACATTCATCATAATTCCAAATTCGCCATCACCAAACCGTGCAATACTTTTTCGTTCTTTAATGATTTTATCTATTGTAATGAAACTATCTTCTATATGAGGATAGAAAAAATCAGTAGTATTAAAATTGGGAGCAAAAAATTCATATTTTAAGTTTGCTATGGCATTGTTCAGATATTCAGATCGACTTAAAGCAATTTGATAATGTTCAGATTCGGTTGCTTCTAATTGATTGAGGGCATGAATAATTTCATTAATGGAATTGGAGAATAATTGAAACGTCTGCTTCATAGCAGTAATTTGTAGTTCATGTTGTTGGTTTTGCTCCTTCAAAGAAGCGACCTCTTCCCAACATTTTGTTAATAATATGGTGAGTTCTTTTATCTGGTTTTCCATGGAGTACTCCTTCGAAATCGGAATAATTCTTATCTTAGTCTTTCTAATGCCGGTGTATAATCACCGCATTTTTTATAATAGTCAACGGCCTGCTTTTTATTTCCCATACATTCGTAAATGACACCAATGTTGTAAAATGCCTTATAGCTGTTCACGCCATCTACAGAAAATGAAGGGATTGTGGTAGCTTTCAGAAATTCTTCAATGGCACGATCAAACAAGGCATTATTCATGTAAATTAAGCCCATAAGGAACACAAAGTCGGCATGTTTTGAGAAAATAGAGTAGATGCCCTCCAGCTCTAAAGCCCTAGAGTATTGTTGCAAGTACAAAAGGCAGTAACCGTAGGATTCTATCAATGTTTGTACATAATCTTCCTGTTCGTTCACATCTAACTCCAATGCTTTTTCAAAATAGGGCAATGCCTGCATGTAATCGTTCAAACCAAAGTATGACTGTCCCAGCTGAAAGAGGATATAAGGATTGGTACTTTCTTTGATAAGCTCTGCTTTCAACAAGGCGATATTTCGAATTGCTTTTTGCTTCTTTACATCCATAGAACGATATCCCATGTGCTGAAATGATAACGGAAGCTGTATAAATTTCAAAGAGGCATTGTTTATCCCGACAAGTTGCTCGTGTACAGTTCCCTGATAATGTACGAAATTTTTATTGAAAAATCGCGCAACTTGATCGTGTACAAAAGAAGTATCGGTGCTTTCTTCAGAAACGCTGTATATATCTATCATTCCTATCTCAGTAGGCATAATTTGTTCTGTTAGTCCAGACAACAGCTCAGAAGTTTTTTCGTTACTTTCTAAGTATTCGTCACAATCTACAATTAAAATATAGTCATTCTTTGCCATTGAAATGGAATAATTTCTGGCGGCGCTAAAATCATTCACCCAATCAAAATGATATACATTCGGGGTATATGATTTGGCGATTTCGACAGTCTGATCCGTAGAACCGGTATCCACTACTATGATTTCCCAATTGTATAGGGAGAGTCTTCGCAAGCATTCTTCTATGTATTTTTCTTCGTTTTTGGCAATCATGCATACGGAAATCGGGAGCATAGAACCTCCAAAGATATATAGTGTTATTAATTAATTATAACTTTGGGAAATAGCATTGTAAAGACAAGAAAAGTAATGTTTCAGCACAAAGCGTCCGATATATAATTTGTGATTTTAGTGAAGAAGAGGGTATGGTAAAATACCACTGAAAGGAACTACGAATGAAGGTACAATTTCTTAATGGAGGCCTAGCGAATCAGGCATTTCAATATATTTTTGCCAGATATTATGAATTATCCCATCCGGGTGAGATAATGTATATGGATGATTCCTATTTTGCGTTAAATACAGTACATAATGGTTATGAACTTGAGAATGTCTTTGGAATTAAACCTCATATGTTGAGTGAATGCTTTGATGAGGATGTTTGGGAATTTATTCTTGCAGAGAAGAAAGCGGGGAAAAGTATTCCTCAGATATTGTGCGAGAATGGGATAGAAATGTATATGATTTCGGAAGTGGGAGATGGACATAAGCAATTCAATCCTTTTGAGGGAAAGGTGTTTGCGATTCCATGTAATGAGTATTTACCGGAAATATTGGAAAATATTGGAGATATTTATTATCATGGGTATTGGATTAATAAGAATTGGTTTGCAAAGTATCAAGAAGTGTTCCTCAATGAGTTTCAGTTTCCGGAAATCAAAGATGATGTAAATAAACAATATATGACCAGAATCATGAATTCTCAGTCAGTTTCTATGCATATTAGGCGAGGAGATTATGTGACATTGGGATGGGCGTATGATACGGATTATTATAAAAAGCTTGTAAATGATTTTGTAGCCCTGTATGGTAAACAATGGGAAGTTTTTGTGTTTTCGGATGATATTGAATGGTGCATGGAGAATCGGAGTGCATTAGGATTGGATGAGTTTGAAAATGCCATTTTTATTGAAGGAAATACGCACGGGAAAAACTATATTGATTTGCAATTGATGAGCAAATGTAAAGGTATGATTATGTCCAATAGCGCTTTTTGTTATTTGGCAGCACTTTTGAATACAGAGAAGAGAGCTTGCTTGAATACAACAGCAAGAGAGGTATAATAAAGATGAGATTTGATGAGAGTTTTTTTAAAGGCGAAGAAAGAGATGGCTTTTATATTGAGAGCGAGATGAAGCGTGCGTGGGCAGCAGAGCTGGAAGTGCTTATGGAAATAGACCGAATATGTAAGAAGCATAGTATACGTTATTTTGCTGATTCGGGAACTTTGCTGGGGGCAGTGCGTCATAATGGATTCATACCATGGGACGATGATTTGGATATAGCAATGCTGAGAAGTGATTATATGAAGTTTATCAGGGTAGCACAGGCGGAGTTGAAGTTGCCGGCACTTTGTTTGGATATTTATCATCAGAAGCACTGGTCAGAGCCTTTTGCCAGAGTTGTTAATGGGGCGGCAGGAATTCAACTAACAAAAGCACATTTGGAAAGATATCATGGGTGTCCATATAGTGTAGGAGTGGATATTTTTATTCTGGATGATGTGCCTTCTACAGAGGCAGAATATGATGCAACAATTGAATTGTATGAGTGGACAGCTGCTGTTAAGGAATTGTTTCAAAAGAAAGTAGAGCAATTGGAAAGTATAGAAGATAGTTCAGAAAAGGAAGAAATAGCGAGGGAATGGGAGGAGCAGTTAGAAGAACAGCTGGTTCAGTTGGAAATGGAGTGTAATATAAAGATTGATAGAGATAAAAATATCCCCAATCAGCTTTTGAGAGTCATTGATGGTCTTTTTGCCATGTACAATGGAGACGGCAAGGATGAAGTGGTGAATTTCCCGTTTATGAAGAAGGGGAACTATCATCACTGTGGCAAAAAGAAAGAGTGGTATCGGGATAGTATCCTGTTGCCATTTGAAAACATTACCATTCCAGTGCCTATTGATTTCTACAAGGTGTTGGAAAAATCATATGGACCCAATTATCTTACACCCGTCAAAAAATGGAATTTCCATGATTATCCATTCTATAAGGTGCATAAAAAGAAATTAAAAGAAACTCAGAAGGATATGAGAAACATCAAAGGAAAGATGGACAGGCTAGAAAAGCTTTTGAGTGGAAATTAAGTAAAAGGAATAGAATAAAAGTATGAGCAGAGTTGTTAGAAGACAATTATTTTCAGTGGTAGAGATTCTGAAAGAAGCGCATGAGAATCTCGGGATGCTTATCGAGAAGGATGCTAGAGATGAAATTGTAAATTTGTTGTCGGAGTGTCAGGATGGAGCAATCATGATGGGCAATCAGATTGAGGCGATATATGGGGAAGGTTATGAATGCGTACACATATTAGAGCGATTCTGTGAGACAGTATTTCATATTGCGGAAAAACTGGAAGAGCCACAGACTTGTATGGAGCATTATTGTTTGGTTGGGAAGCAGTTGGGCGAACTTGAGAAAGCTATGGAGCAGGAACTGCCGGATAAGCTGGAGGTGGTGTTTTTTCCATATAAGGCGTCCTTGTGGGATTCCTTGGAGAGTGTGTATCAGGCAGCTGTTGAGGATGCGAACTGCGATGCTTATTGCGTTCCTATTCCTTATTATGACCTGAATAAGGATAAGTCCTTTGGAGCATTCCACGATGAGAGTGGTGAATATCCAGAGAATGTTTCGGTGACTAGTTGGCAAGAGTACGACTTTGAACTTCGGAAGCCAGATGTGGTTATTATTCACAATCCGTATGACAATTGGAATACGGAGACCAGTGTGGAGCCTAGGTTCTATGCTAGTAATCTTAGACAGTATACGGAGAAACTGGTATACATACCGTATTTTGTGCTGGATGACATCAAGCCGGATGATGAAGTGGCAATAGAGAATATAAAGCATTATTGTTTCTTGCCTGGAGTCATCCATGCGGATAAAGTGATCGTGCAGTCGGAAAATATGCGCAGAATCTACATTAATGAATATGTAAAGGCTGCAGAAGATTTTGGCATGGAGGTGGATGAAGTAGCACTTGATGATAAAATCCTAGGATTGGGTTCGCCGCTATCGGATAAGATGCAGAGCATGGATATCGAATCTGTGGAAATTCCGGAAGAGTGGGAGAAACTTATCTATAAGCCGAATGGTGAGAGGAAAAAAGTTGTCTTGTATCACACAAGCATTAATGATGTGCTATACCATAGAACCAAGATATTTGCCAAGATAAAGAGTGTGCTTGACACATTTAAGGAGAATCAGGAGAACATCGTCCTTTGGTGGAAACCTCATCCGTTGATTGACAGTATGTTAAAGGAGCAGCAGTCTGAGCTGTGGTATGGCTTGATGGAGATTGTAGAGCAGTACAGGGAAGAAGGCTGGGGAATTTACGACGACCACATGGAGTGGGAACAAGTACTTATCGCTACAGATGCCTACTTCGGCGACTGGAATACGGTGGTCTGGAAGTATCAGAAACTGGGTAAGCCGACCATGCTGGAGGATGTGAATATATTATAACCGTTCAGCGATAATTTATATGGCGCGGCTGAACTGTTAGCAAGAGTATGTGAGGGAAAAGAACTGGGAGAGGAGAAAAATGTGGACAGAGTGCTCAGGAATCAGCTTCTGGAGATGACAGAGCTTCTGGAGGAAGCTCATCAGAATCTGAAGGAACTGATGAGAAATAATAACATAAATGATGCGGTAGCGCTTCTGTCAGAGTGCCAGAATGGGGCGATTCAGCTGGGAACTGCGATCGAAGAATCGGAAAGTGAAGGATTCGTGACCGTGGGGATTCTGGAAGAGTATTGTGAACTGATTTATCATATCCATATGGCTATATCGCAGAGAGAAGCGTTGAAACCGGAAGAGGTATTTCAAGGCTTAGAAGGGACTATAGAACGTGTAAGAACAAGCATCCGGGAGAATATCAAGGTCCGCAAGGAAGTGGTGTTTCTACCCTACAAGGCGTCTATGTGGGACTCGTTGGAAAGTGTATGGATAGCTGCAGATGCAGACCCGGAGTGTGATGCTTACGTGATTCCTATTCCCTACTTTGACAGGAAGCCGGACGGAACCTTCGGCGAGATGCATTATGAGGGTGACGAATATCCAAATAATGTGCCGGTAGTGGACTATAACAGCTATGACTTCCGGGCTCGGAGACCGGATATGATATATATCCATAATCCCTATGACGAGCACAACACGGTGACCAGTGTTCATCCGTTTTTCTACGCAAAGAACTTGAAGCAATATACGGACTGTCTGGTGTATATTCCTTACTTTGTACTAGCGGAGATAAATCCTTACAACAGAGCGGCGCAGGACAGTATAGAACACTTTGTGATGACTTCGGGAGTGCTTCAAGCGGATAAAGTTATCCTACAGTCGGAGGACATGCGGCAGGCATATATCGAGGTACTAAGCCGTGAGGTGGGAGAGCATACCAGAGGAATCTGGGAGAAGAAAATCTTTGGAACCGGATCACCAAAGTATGATAAATTGCAAAATACAAAACGGGAGGATATAGAGATTCCCGAGGAGTGGAGAGGAATCCTATATAGGCCGGATGGTAGCAGGAAGAAGATAATCCTGTACAATATCAGTGTCAGTGCACTGCTACAGTATGAGGACAAGATGATTGATAAGATGGGGCGTGCATTTGATATCTTTAAGGAATGCCGGGAGGATGTGGCACTTTTGTGGAGACCCCATCCACTGATAAAAGCTACCATAGAGTCCATGCGCCCGCAGTTGTGGAGGGCTTATGAGGAGTTGCTGGAACAGTACAAGGCAGCAGGCTGGGGAATCTACGATGACACAGCGGACTTAAACAGGGCTATTGTGCTGTGTGATGGGTACTATGGGGATGGTAGCAGTTTGGTGCAGTTATGTCAGAAGGCTGGGAAACCTGTGATGATACAGGATGTGTATGTGTAAAATGAGGAAGAGCATATCATGAGATGTGCTCTTTTTAAATATGTTAAATGTCGAAAAGTATAGTTGACAGCATGAATACTAGATGGTATATTAAAATAAAGTGAATGTCTAGGAACCGATCTTGCAGCAAGGCTGCATTCTAAACTTCATGGCGATTCTGCCGCGGTCAGGGAGTCCTGCTTATTTCACAAAAGAAAAGTGCAGGCGTGACCTGCGGAAAGGAATTGAAAATGGGAGAGAAGAATGCGGTAGATTATAAGTATCTATCGGATAATTCGCGATATGCGGATTTATTTAATGGAGTGCTGTTTGGGGGTGAACAGGTCCTTATTCCGGAGAAGCTTCTGGGGGAGGACACGAAGCTTGCCTTGACCGGAGGGACGGTGTGGAGAGAACGTGACAGGGACTTGATTCGCAAGTATGAAAACGGTGCCAGTTATGCGGTGCTAGGGATTGAGAATCAGGAGAATGTGTCATACATCATGCCATTTCGGATTATGGAGTATGAAGCAGGAGAGTACTCGAAGCAAATTGAGGAAATACAGAAAAAGCATGATACAGCGAGGGATGTTAAAGGGGATGAGTATATTTCACAGTTTGCTAAGGTGGATAAAATAAATCCCTGCGTAACGCTTGTGCTGTACTGGGGAACTAAGTGGAACGGACCGGAATCATTGAAAGATATGCTGAAACTGGAGGGAATGCCGGAGCGACTGAAAGACTATGTAAATGACTATCCCATGCATCTGGTAAGGGTAAGGGAATTTGAGAATACAGAAGTATTTCGGACGGATTTGAAGCTGGTGTTTGACTTTATGAAATGTACCGAGGATAAGAAGCTTATGACAGAGCTGGTGACAGGCAATCCGGCATACCAAAGGGTGCCTCTGGATGCGTGGAAGATGATGCAAGTTCATGGGAAGCTGGAGGACTTGAACGTGGATGTAGCAATGGATGAAGAAAAGGAGACGATGGTAAACGTGTGTAAGGCAATCGATGATATTAAGAATGATGCAATGGAGTTTGGCCGTGCAGAGGCGAGAGAAAGTGGTCTTAAGGCACTTGTGGATACCATAAAAGGAATCTATAAAGACTTCGAGGAACTATACACCAGGGTGGTAGCAAATGAGTGCTACAAAGATGTCACAAGGGAACAGGTGAAGAAGTACGTGTAGGTTATTGATAACGGATACTATTGGGGCTGTGTGTTACACGGCCTCTTGTGCTGTGGCAGAATATTGTGCCGAAGACAACCTTTCTGAGGGAGGATAAATAGTTGAAACAGCGAAAAGTATAGTTGACAGTAGAAATACTAGATGGTATATTAAAATAAAGTGAATGTCTGGGAACCGATCTTGCAGCGAGGCTGCATTCTAAACTTCATGGCGATTCTGCCGCGGTCAGGGAATCCTGCTTATTTCACAAAAGAAAAGTGCAGGCGTGACCTGCGGAAAGGAATTGAAAATGGGAGAGAAGGAAAGTAAGGATACGGTAGACTATGTCTATCTGTCTGATAATGAACGGTATGCAGATTTAATTAATGGCGTACTTTTTGGAGGAAAGCAAGTGCTTAATCCCGCAATGCTGGAGGAAAGGGACAGTAGAGTGGTGGTATCTAAGAAAAAGACAAAAGCGAGGGATATCGTCCGCAAGTATGGTAAAGAGGCCGCGTATATGGTTCTTGGTGTGGAAAATCAGGAGGAGGTCAGCTACTGTATGCCCTTTCGAATGCTGCAGTATGAGACTGCTGAGTACGCAAAGCAGGTGAGTGCTGTAAGAAAGCGAAATAGGAATGTAAGAAAAGTCACAGCAGGGGAATTTCTGGAGAAATATAAGAAGGGTGACAAAATTCAGCCCTGCGTGTCGTTGGTGCTCTTCTGGGGATCGGCTTGGGATGGACCGATGACGCTACAGGAGATGCTGGATATGGACGCAGTACCGAAATATCTAAAGTTTTACGTGAATGATTACGCCATGCATTTGGTAAATGTGCGGGAAATTGAGGACACCAGCGTATTTAAGACAGATCTGCGACAGGTGTTTGACTTCATGAAGTGTGCCGAAGACATGGAAAAGGTACAGGAGCTGATAAAAGATAATCCGGATTATATGCATGTTGATATGGAAGCGTACGATGTAATGATGGTACACGGACACTCAGAAGTACTTGAGAGGATTCGTGAGAATGTGAAAGAGGAGGGCGGAAATGTGTGTAAAGGATTGACAGACTGGGGAAAACAGGAAAGAGCGTTGGGGCATGCAGAAGGTAGAAGTGAAGGTTTAGAGATCGGATTGAAGAATCTAGTGAAGGTATTGATAAGGCAGTACAAAGGTTTTGAAGAATTGTATAATTCACTAATTGGGATGGAAGGATACGAAAATGTCACCAGAGAACAAGTGAAGAAGTATGTGTAAATTAGTTCGCATTTATGTGAAAATGTGTTGGTAAAAGCAACCGGATAGTTTGCTATCTGTAAACGTTGATGACATCTATGCAATAAGTGAGTAAACAGCGGGCAGAGACTGTAAGGTCTCTGTCTTTTCTCTAATCGTGTATATTTAGAAAAAAGGCACGAGGGGAAAATAAATCATAGTACTTTTGATACATAAACAAAATAGGGAATCCTGCCGATATACAAATCAAGTGTTAATATAGCGCTTGATATGAATGACATGGAGGTCGCGAGGTATCATGGAGGATAAGGGATAGAGGTAGATTATTTAGGAGCTGACGTATATGGGAGACTGTAGCGTTGGCTTTTTGTGTTCTATTTGGATGAGTGGCGTGGTTGCTTATGTAGGGCGTAGAAAAGTATGTATTAATATAGGATATATGAAGAATTAATACAGACGGAAGATTGTAAGGCATTTAAGAGTGCTTGGAGAGTCGTTTATGGAAAGTTTTTATTCAAGAAAAGAGTTAGAACAAATCGGATTTAAGGCTTTGGGGAATGAGAATGTACTTATAAGTCGTAAGGCTAGTATATACGGAGCAGAGAATATGACTATTGGAAGTAATGTCCGTGTTGATGATTTTTGCATTTTGAGCGGGAAAATTGAATTGGGAAATCATATACATATTGCTGCTTATAGTGCATTGTATGGTGGGGAACTTGGGATATATATTTCTGATTATGCAAATCTTTCTTCGAGAATTTGTATATATAGTGTGAGTGATGATTATTCAGGAGAAACAATGACAAATCCTATGATTCCGGCAGAATACAAGAATGTTGATAGTAGACCTGTGTATATCGGAAAACACGTAATCATTGGTTCTACAAGTGTTGTATTACCAGGTGTAAAACTTGCGGAAGGAAGTGCATTTGGCTGTTTTTCTTTCATTAATCATGATTCAGAGCCATGGAGTGTTAATGTAGGAATTCCATTTAGAAAAATAAAAGCGAGAACTAAAACAATTTTGGATTTAGAGAAGAAATTGATAGAAGAGGAACAATTTAGATGAGCAATGAAAAGATTTTTGTGACAAAATCGTCTATGCCAAGTTATGAGGAATATATAGATGCAATTAAACCATTATGGGAAAGTCATTGGATGACCAATATGGGGGTATATCATCAACAGTTAGAACAAGAGCTCAAAGAGTATTTGGATGTTCCAGAAATTTCATTGATGGTTAATGGGCATATGGCGTTAGAATTAGCAATTCAATCGTTTGGATTACCTGAAGGTTCTGAAGTGATTACAACTCCATTTACCTTCATTTCAACGACCCATGCGATAGTAAGGAATAATTTAAAACCAGTTTTTTGTGATGTGAAAGAGATAGATGGAACTATCGATGAAACGAAGATTGAGGACTTGATTACGGAAAAGACGGTTGCAATATTGCCGGTCCATGTGTATGGCAACATATGTAACATTGAGGAAATACAGAGAATTGCGGATAAATATAGTTTGAAAGTGATTTATGATGCAGCACATGCTTTTGGAGTCAAGTATAAAGGAAGAGGAATAGGAAGTTATGGAGATGCATCAATATTTAGTTTTCATGCAACGAAGGTATTTAATACAATAGAGGGTGGAGCAGTTACCTTTTCCGAACATAAGATGTATGATAAATTGTATAATCTAAAGAATTTTGGCATACGAGGTGAAGAACTTGTTGTTGAAGTTGGTGCGAATGCTAAGATGAATGAATTTGCTGCAATTATGGGACTTTGTAACTTGAAACATGTAGATGCTAATATTGCAGAACGGATGCAGGTATATAACAGATATGTAAATGTATTGGAAAAAGTAAATGGAATTCAGCTATTTACCAATAATAGTGAAAGTACTCAAAATTATGCATATATGCCTATTTTGGTGACCGACAAGTATTCTTTGACACGGAATAAACTTTATGAGGTACTGAAAAGTAAAAATATATATTCCAGAAAGTATTTTTATCCATTGACATCAGATCAGGCATGCTTCAAAAACAAGTATAAATATGATGACTTAAAAATTGCCAGAAGGTTAGCGGAACAGGTATTGGTGTTGCCATTGTATGCTGGAGTGGATGTAATAGTGATTGATGAAATTATTCATACTATTAGACAGCCGCAAGGGGAGTATGAACAAGGAAAGCAGTAGCATGAAAAAAATAATATTATATGGAATTGCCAATAGGACTTTGAGAATGCAAGTACAGTCCTATCTTGATGATGACTATGAGATTATAGGAATTTCGGATTCAAAGTTAACCGAGGATTATCTACAAGGGGAACTTTACATAACACCGGATGAAATTATTAATAAGCAATTTGATTACATTCTTGTGTTAACAACGAATGAGAGATCTCAAAAGGAAATTATAGATATCCTTAGAATGAAGGGAATATCAATAAATAAAATTATTGTACCACGATTGTTATGCCAGAAGGATTCAGAGTATATTCCTGATTTGAAAAGAGATTTGGAAAAAGAAATAGTGCGTAACACAAATGCAGAAGGATTTTGCTTGGGACTTTCGTATTCTTTGCGAGGATTGAATTTTAATAAACTACAAATAGACTGTATAGATTGCTCTTGGCATGGTTTGGATTTGTATTATTGCTATAAGAGTAGACAAATGTTTGATGAAAGATATAAGACTGCAATATTGGTTTTTCCGTATTATTATTTTAATTATGATATGTCCTTATCTGAATATCAGTTTAATACAGGACAGATTTTGGCTTGTAGAGGTTTTCAGGATTGGCATAATGCTGATAAATCGCACAATTCGGTTATTGATGATTATTTGATTTCAACGGAACTCTTTGGGAAAAAATTTTGGATGAATAAGAGATGGAGAAAGGAGATTCCTAGAGAAGAAAAGATAATTGAAAATACCGCTACAGGAATAGCGACGATATGGAAAAAGAAACATCAAGGTACTCTAGAAGAGAATATTTTGATATTTGAACGTTTGATACAATCCTGCGTTGGCATGCGTATTGTGATGATTGTTCCACCCATTTTCTGGGAGGTTATTAGAAGAGATGATGTACAGTACATATTGGAACAAAAGAGTTATTTTTATAAAATAATTAATAGATATAAGAATGTTATAGAATTATTTGATTGTTCGAATTTGATGCAAAAGAGAGAGTACTATTACGATTATGAGCATCTGAATGAGGAGGGGAGAGAAGTATTAACAAGATTGCTGAATCAAAAGTTATTTGGATATGATTACTGAAAATTTAACGGAGGCAAGGCAGATATGCAACGTTGGTTTATATCGTTGGTTGGGAATGAACGTTACCTATATTGGATGACAGAGAAGGGCGGTCATTTTATGAGGGAGGAATTAAAGACAGGAAATGTTGAGTATATACGTCCAAGGATAAAAAATTCATTGGGTGATGTAGTACGTTCTGCAATACTGTGTATAGAAGATAATAGAGCGTTTTTTGTGGTGAATGGAGGAGAGAAAATTCTTATATTGGATTTGGAAACTGATTGCGTCAAGGAAATTAATATTCAGTGTGCCAATATGCATTTAGATATGTTCAGTTTTTCAAAGGTAATTGGAGATGAGATAGTCTTGATCCCTACTTTTTATCATGAGATTTTGTTTATAGATATAAATACAGGAGTGGTTAGCAGGGAAAACATCTTAAAGATAGAGTCGGAATCAATTGGCTTTAAGCAAGCTTATGCACTGAATTGTTATTTTGATAATAATGAGGTGATATTCTGTTCGACAATCACTCAAGAATTAATTACTTATTCATTAACTCAAAAAAAGGTACTAAAAACTAGAAAGTTGCCATCAGAAATAGGAGATATAGTAGATTTTGTAATTAGTGAAAATAGATTTTTCTTCCTTTCTTCTAATGGTATTGTTATTGAGTGGACTATAACTGATAATAGAATTATTTTTCGAACCGACGACAGAGTTGAAGGAGGATATCGTGTGCTACATATGGTAAAAGATGATTTGTGGCTTTTGCCTTTCTTTGAAGAAGATATTTATAAGGTATCTCTAAAAGATGGTTCATATGAACAATATAAGGATTACCCTATGGATTATAGATACACCGCTCCTAAAACAATGGGGAAGTTTTTTAAAAAATACTCTGTAGGTGAAAAAACGTATTTTGCTATGCATTCTGGAAATTATATGTTTTTTATCAATGACATCACAGGTGTAAGCGGTTTTGAAAAGATGGTGTGGCCAGATTTAGAACAAGATTTAGAAGAATTAGATTATCAGAAACGAAAAAAGTTTTCTGAGCAAGGTGTTTCTTTGAAGTTTTTTTTGAAATATATAGTAAGAGAAGGCGATGACATCGAGATGAGAGGAAGGGTTAATAATGGAAGAACGATATGGAATTCAGTCAAAGGTATGTAGTAGAGGTTTAAATGATATTTGGATAAACGAATATGATGGGAAAGTACGGATGTGTGGGTGGTCAAATTTTTATATCGGAAATTTGATGGAAAATACGATAGAAGAAATATGGAATGGGGAATTAGCGCAAAAATTTAGAGAATCGATGTTAGATGGTTCGTATCGATACTGTAATCATGCGAAATGCCCGCATTGTGCAAATAATAAAATGGAGGATTTATTGGTAGATTATGTAGTGCCTGAATATCCGACATATTGTAGCTTGAGTTATCAGCTGCAGTGCAATTATGCGTGCAAATTTTGTCGTAATGAACATTATGTGCCTTGTGAGTGTGAGAACGAGAATTATAAGAAAATAGAAAGTGAGGTTAAGAAATTTTTACCATCCTTGATTACTCTTTCTGCAAATGGGGCAGGTGAGTTGTTTTGTAGTGATTCTATTATAAGATTAATTGGAAATGAAGAATTAAATCCTAATACGAAAATACTTTTAGAGACAAATGGTTCATTATTTAATGAGAGAAGCTGGAAAAAAATAGAGCGTTTAGGTAGGCATAACCTTCAGGTGGTTGTTACGGTACACAGTTTTGAAGAAATGACATATCAATATCTTTCAGGAACATCCCTTCCAGTACAACAAGTTATAGACAATCTGAAATTTATAAGCCAATTAAGACGTGAGAATGTTATTAACGAATTTGAGATTGCGACGGTTATATGTGAGAGAAACTTTAGAGAAATGCCAAAATTCGTTGAAACTTGTCTGAAAGATTTTTCTATGGACACCATTCGATTGAGATTTTTCGAACCGTATGGAGTGATGGACGCTGCTACGGAATGGTTTTATGATGTTCGAAATGAATTTCATCCCTACCATGATGAGTTTGAACAAGTGATGAGTAATCCCATTTTTCTAAATGATAAAGTATGGCGCTGGCAGGGGGAGACAAAGTCCCTGCAAAAGGAAAATCCATATTTCTTAGAACGAAAAAATGTACAGGCGTTATCTTCATTGGTTACACTGCCGAATGCAATGGAGTCTATTAATAAATTTATGAGGAAAAATGATAATCCTAAAATAGCCTTATATGGTGCATCAAGCATAGGAAATGCTTATAGAAAGTTATTTTATGAATATGGGATTAATATAGATATGATTTTTGATACTTATGCATGTGAAATAATACAAAAAGATTATCAAGTAAGACGACCAGAAGAATCATTGGTGAGTCAATATGATTTAATTATTGTGACAACAGATACATTTATGACATCTATAGTTGAGGAACTAGAGAGAGCAAATTACAAAGGAAAAGTTCGAACTATGTCTGATGTGGTGTCAGATTTGAAATCTGTAATTTCTTAGAGAGGAATATATATATTGGATGAGATTAAAGTGACGATTTTTTGCTTGACATATAATCATGCTACTTATATAAGAGATGCGTTAAATGGTTTTTTAAATCAGAAGACATTTTTCAAATACAATGTTCTTGTGTTTGATGATGCTTCGACTGATGGAACATCTGAAATTTTGAGAGATTATCAACAGCGGTTTCCAGAAATATTTAATGTGTACATAAGTCCAGAAAATACGTATGGAAAGTCCCAAAGAAGAATTATTTTGAATGAGTTGTATGAAAGATATGTGCTAGGAGAGTATGTAGCTTGGTGTGAAGGTGATGATGCATGGAGTGATTGCAATAAGTTGCAAATTCAAGTGGATTATATGGATGAGCATCAAAATTGTATGATGACTACACATGCTTTCAGGAGGATTGATTACTCTACTAGAAAAGATCTAATATGCACATTCGGAGATAGGGACCGTATTTTATCTAAAGATGAAATTATTCTTCAGCCACAGGGAAATTTGGGAACTGCATCGTTGGTTATGCGTAAATCTATTTTTTTACGAAATGATGGATTTCCGGTTTGTGATGTTGAGGATTATCCAATGCAGTTATATGCCATTTTTCATGGATATATTTACTATTTTAATCGGGAGATGTCTCTATATCGGTATATGCATGATGGATCATGGTGTAAACAATCTAATGATAATATAGATAGATATTTTTATCACAAAGTGAAATTTGTTGAGTTTCTTTTAGAATGTGATAAGTATTCGAATCAAAAGTATACCGAGTTGATGTGGAAAAGAATAGTTACATATTTATATGATGCGGTTGCAGATTTATGTAGGGCAAAGGATCCTAAACGAGTTATTCGGAATATTGTCGCTAAGGGGAACCGCAGATGTAATTCGTTGATTGATTGTATTGTTCCGGTTTATGAATGGATGTCAGAATCTTACGTGGTAGATGAAAGTGTAAGGCAATATATACAGGGATTTGAGAATGTTTTTATTATGGGTAGAGGAAAATATTCCGAGTATATTGTTAAAGGCTTAGTGCGAAATCACATTGATTATCATGGATTTATGGTCTCAAAAAAAGAAAATGAAAGTCATGATGAACGAGTATGGTCAGTTGCAGATTATCCGTATGAGAAAGAAAAAACTTTAGTGATAGTTGGAATTAGTCAGATGAATGAAAGGGATATTGTCAAGATTTTGAAAGAAAGTGGCTTTAAAGATATTTGGTATCCGTTGTGGTTTACAAAGGAGGCAGTGGTTTATGAAAACTGAATTAACGGTGATAGTGCCGCTTTATAATCAAAAATCATATATTGAAGAATGTATAGAGAGTATTCTTTCTCAATCATATGAAGAAATAAGCGTGATTATTGTTGATGATGGTTCTACAGATGGAAGTTCTGATATATGTGAAGAATTGGCAGGTAAAGACAGTCGTATAGAAGTGATACATCAGGAGAACAAAGGGCTGGCAGGGGCAAGATTTGCGGGACTTCTGGCTACTAAAACAAAATACGTTACCTTTGTTGATGCGGACGACTTTATATTACCAGATTCTTACATATATGCTTTGAAAGCAATGGAAAATGATATTGATATGATTTTTTTTGAAATAACAAGGTATTTCAACGAGAGTTATATGAAGAAAGAGCATCACACGATTGAAGAAGGATACTATGATAGGGAGAGAATAGAGACTGTAGTATTTCCTAAATTAATCTGGAATTTTGAGAGAAATACGCCGGGAATTGATTGCTCTCAATGTGTGAGAATTGTAAAAACTGAGTTGCTTTTAGGTGAATATAATAACTGGAAAGGTAAGAATCTCTATTATGGAGAGGATGCTGCAATTACTTACCCTTTGTATATGAGAATAAGCAGTATGCAGGTAATTTCAAAAAGTTATTATATGCATAGGCAGAGAGTCAATTCGCTTCCATCGTATATTTGTGATGATAATTATTTTGATCAAGTTACTATTCTATACAACCGTTTATTAGATAGATGTTCACAATACATAGGTAACTATGATTTAAAGAAACAAATACAATATTTTTATATGTACTCGATAGAGTTGAAAAAGAAGTATTATGGGGATTATGCATATCATAGAGACTTTCTATTTCCGTTTGATAGGGTCAGTAGTGGAATGAGATTGGTAATTTATGGTGCAGGAGAAGTTGGACAGGCATATTATAAGCAAGTGCAGAAGTTGGGGTATTGCAAAGAATTATTGTGGATAGATAAGAATGCAAGTAATATATCGGATGAAAGAGTTTTGGATATAAGCGAGTTGAAGAAGAATGTGGTTGATGTTGTAGTAATAGCTATAGAAAATCATAAAATATGTCATGAGGTTGAGACGTGGTTAATTTCTCAAGGAATAGGTTTAGAAAAGATAATTTACTAAAAGGAATGGAAGTAAATGGATAATCTGTTTTTGTATGGTAGCGGAAAAAGATGTCAAATATTGTTGAATCTTTTGGATGAAGTTGAAATGAAAGTATCTGGTGTTGTAGATTCTGATTCAACAAAGTGGGGAAAAATTATAGAAAATTATGAAATATGTTCCCCGGATATTTTGAAAAATGTGAAAAATGGTTATGTGTGTGTGACATTTTATAGTTCGCTGGTTGAGGAACCAATATGGAACAGACTTAGAGAAGACTATAATATCCCTGGCGATAGAATAGTTAGTTTTCATGATTTATTGATACGAATATTTGCACGAAAAGATATGGTGGATGATTTGAAAATGTCCAAAGGTCAATGGAAAACATTGTTTGATGGTTCATGGGAATTGGAACTGGGAGGTGTGGAGGCCTGGCTTAAGGATGTTGTGTGGGGATTGGTTGAGTGTGGATATAAAGAGCTTTATCTTGTGACAAAAAAGAATCAAATGAATATGCCTATAGGAATAAAGGACTATATTATTGACTTCTGCTTATATAATACTCCGAAATTCATGGAAAAGCATATAAGAGAGGGGGTTAGATTAATACTTCATGAATTACCTTGTACGATTGTTTTTTCAAGGGTTGATGAACTTATGCTTGCAGCATATTTAGTAAAGCAAAAATATCCTAATGAGATAAAAATAGTGATGGTAGATCATGGCTCTTGTGATGGAATGTACAGAGATATACTAAGTTATCAAAGTGGAATTGATTATTATATGTGTGTTAGCAGTGGAATAAAAGAGGAACTAGTAAAACGGGGAGTTTCCTCTAGGCAAGTGACTGTAATGACTTGTCCGGTTCAATATGATATTTCACTTGAAAGAACATATTCTTTGGATATGAATAGTCCGGTTCAAATAGGTTATGCAGGTAGATTGGAGATTTTCGAAAAAAGGATAGATATTCTTATGGAAGTTTTGATAAAACTCGAAGAAAAGAAAGTTAATTATCATTTTAGCATAGCAGGAGACGGAACACAGTACGCAGCGGTAGAAGATTATGTTAGAGAAAAGAATATATGTGAAAGAGTTAGTCTTTTGGGGCGAATTAATCATGATAGAATATGTGAATTCTGGAAAAAACAAGATATTGCAGTGAATACATCTGATAATGAGGGAAGACCATTGTCCAATATGGAAGCAATGATAAATGGCGCAGTTCCGGTAGTTACGAGAACAATAGGTATTCTTGATGATGTAGTAGATGGAAGAAATGGATACATAGTGCCTATTGAGGATGCAGAGGCTATGGCTGATAGGATTTTATATCTGGCAATGAATAGAACGTTGATAAGAGAGTTTGGAATGCGTGCAAGGCAGGAGATGTTGTGCAAAAGTGATAGGAAAAAGCATATTGAAATGTGGAAATCAGTTCTTACGATGATGAGGTAGGCTATGAAATATTTATGCGGTGATTACAGAACTATCGCTAATAAAATAAAGAGCAATAATTTGAATGTTGCAGTATATGGTGCAGGCATGATTGGGCAGATTTTTGTTCCACATCTTATAGAGGAATATGATTTATTCGATAATCTTCTGTTTTTTATGGATATGGATAAAAGAAAGCAGGGAAATAAAGTTCAAATTGGGACAAAAGAGTATGCGGTAGAAAGTCCCAATAAGTTGAGAGAGATTCCTAAAGATACGATTATTTTAATAACAAATAGTAATTATTCGCCAATTGCAAAAATGCTGGATGAAATAGAAGAATTAGCGCAAACAGAAGGATATATTATTCCGATTTTACAAGCTTGCAATGTTCATGAGCAAAGGGAGCGAATTGATATTCGCCTGACACATGAGCAGGTGATTCCCAAAAAGATACATTACTGTTGGTTTTCGAGGAATCCTATACCGGATTATTTGAAAAGATGTATAGATTCCTGGTATAAGTATTGTCCTGAGTATGAGATTGTGAAATGGGATGAAGACAATTACGATATAAATAAAAATCTTTACATGAAACAGGCTTATGAAGCAAAAAAGTGGGGATTTGTTCCAGATATTGCAAGACTTGATATATTATATGAGCATGGAGGAATTTATCTTGACACAGATGTTGAGTTGATACGAAGTCTTGATGATTTATTATATCAGTCGGCTTTTGTGGGGGTTGAGAAATGGGGAAATATTAATGTTGGTGGAGGCTGTGGTGCGGTGTCACATCATCCCATCATTAAGAGAATGCTCGACTTTAGGATTAATGAAAAATTCTTACTGGAAGATGGAGGTTTAAACCAGACAACCTGTGGTTTTTATGAAACCAGACCACTTATCAAACTTGGTATGAAGCCCAATAATACTATACAAAGAATTGGGGATATGACGATATATTCGTCGGATTTTTTTCATCCATATGATTATATGAGTGGCGAGACGATTATTACAGAAAATACATATTCGATACATCATTTTAATGGTGGGTGGCTTGATGAAAAGAAAATGGCTGAAAGAAAGAATACGCAAAAGATATATCAGCAGATGTTAGAGAGAATGCGGGTTGCGACAAATGGATGAATTATGCATTAGTGTAATTGTGCCAATATTTAATGCTGAACAATACTTGGTAAAATGTATTGATAGTATTATAAGGCAGACATATAAAAATTTAGAGATACTTCTTATCGATGATGGGTCAACTGATAGAAGTTTGGATATTTGTAATGAGTTTAGTCGAAGAGATGACAGGGTTGTTGTGATTCATAAGGATAATGCGGGGTTGGTGGCAGCAAGAAAGACGGGAATCGAGAATGCTACAGGAACATATATCACATTTGTCGATGCGGATGATTATGTTGATATAGATACATATGAGATTCTTGTGAAAAAGTTGGATTCTCCAGAAGTGGATATTGTAGCATTTGGTTTATTGGAAGAATATCCGGACCGAACAATTAAGAAAGAAAATCATTATCCAAGTATGACTTATTGTCGGGAACAGATAGAAGAGGTTTTATTCCCATCTATGCTTAGCTATGGCTCGTTCTTTGATTTTGGAATTTTGCCAAATCTTGTTTGTAAATTAATCAGAAGATCTTTTTTGAATGGTAGTGAAATAGAAGTTGATGATTGCGTAACCGTAGGAGAGGATGCGGATGCAACATTTCAACTTCTTGTAAATGCAAAGTCTGTGCAAATTATAGATTATGCACCATATCACTATTGCAAGAGAAGTGATTCTATGATGTGGAGAGGCATTAGTGCTGCTTCGGTGTCAAAGCTAGAGCGTGATTTGTCGTCTACTTTTCTTAAAGCTGGAGTGCAAGGAATATTGGAGAAACAATTAGAAGATTATATAACCTTTGTGTCATTACTTAAACATCCTCAAAAAATTTTGAATGATATGAATGTATTTAAGAATAAAAAAATAGCATTGTATGGTGCTGGTGGCTTCGGTCAAGCGATTTTTGGTACATACGAGAATGAGATTTCTGTATGGGTGGACAGTAATTATCAGAAATATGAAAGCATGGGATATAAAGTATACCCTATTGAATATTTGAAAAGTAGGCAATGTGAATATGATGAGATATTTGTAGCAATATTGACTACCCAGACATGTCAAGTCGTAAAGGATAACTTAATTGCTATGGGAATTACTAAGCCAATAAGGTTTTATAGTAGATAAAAGAAAAAATATGCACATATTGGATGTGGTTTACAAATTAGTGTTTGTGATATCACAGGATTAATGTGTATGAGGAACAAGGGGAGAAAATTATGAATTTCCAATTAACTGCATCGATGATGTGCGCCAATTACGGCAATTTAGAGAAAGAAGTAAGAGACCTAGAAGCAGGTGGAATTGATTCCTTCCATATCGATATCATGGACGGACGTTATGTGCCGAACTTTGCCATGTCACTAGGTGATATGAAGTACATAGCCAGCGCGACAACAAAACCATTGGATGTGCACTTGATGATTGAGCATCCATGCAATCATATTAATATTTTTTTAAGTAATTTGCGCCCGGGAGACACGGTTTACATCCACCCAGAAGCAGAGTATCATCCGTCCACTACCTTGCAGAAGATTATAGATGCCGGGATGATTCCGGGCATTGCTATTAATCCGGGTACCAGTGTAGAGACGGTTATGGAGATGCTTCGTATCGTAAAGAAGGTACTTGTTATGTCTGTGAATCCGGGAAATGCAGGACAGATGTATCTTCCGTATGTGGGTAAGAAGATTACTAAGCTTTTGTCTATAAAAGAGGATATGGATTTTGAGTTGTATTGGGACGGTGCCTGCAGTGCAGATAAGATTATGGAGTTTGCACCGAGAGGTGTTGCAGGGTTTGTACTTGGTACTTCACTTCTCTTTGGTAAAGACAGGGCTTATGGAGAGATTCTGAAGGATATTAGGGAGTTACGGTTCTAATGAATATCGCATTGATTTTATCCGGTGGTACCGGTAGCAGGGTAGGTGCAGATATACCCAAGCAGTATATAGAGGTGAAGGGTCAGCCGATTATTTCATATTGTTTGCAGACATTCCTTGTGCATGAGGAAATCGATGCGGTATGTATCGTAGCTGATGAGGCAGGGCAGAAGTATATTCTGGAGAAGTCAGAAGGGATGACAGGATTTTGTGAGAAGTTCCGAGGATTTTCTGCTCCGGGTGCTACCAGGCAGTTGTCTATCTTTAGTGGCTTGGAGGATATACGTAAATGGGCTGATGGCGAAGATTTCGTCTTGGTGCATGATGCGGCAAGACCTCTTTTATCGGCGGAGATGATATCTCAGTGCTTTGCGGCCGCTAAGGGACATGATGGTGTGCTTCCTGTGTTGCCGATGAAGGACACGGTGTACTTTAGCGAGAGCGGAGAGCGTGTGGATCAGCTTTTGAACCGGAGTAATATCTTTGCAGGTCAGGCACCGGAGGTATTTGTGCTGGGCAAATATTATGATGCCAATGTGCGCCTGCTTCCGGAGGAAATCTTGAAAATTAACGGTTCCACGGAACCGGCCATTCTGGCGGGGATGGACATTGCTATGATTCCCGGAGAGGAGCAGAATTTCAAGATTACTACCAGGATGGACTTGGATCGATTCGAAGAAGTACTGAATAGAGAAAAGATGTAGGCGGGGATGGATAAGTATGAAGGCTTTTGTATTAGAAGATATTGGAGATATCAGATTTGAAGATGTTTCCCTACCGAAGCTGAAAGAGAATGAGGTGCTGGTAAAGGTGGGCGCCGTGGGAATCTGTGGTTCTGATATTCCCAGAATATACAAGACTGGCGCATACTGCTTTCCGCTGATTCCGGGACATGAGTTTGCCGGAACGGTTGTGGAAGCGGGATCTGCGGCCCCTGCTTCATGGGTAGGAAAGCGTGTGGGGATATTCCCGCTGATTCCTTGCAAGGAATGTGTACCTTGTCAGAAGCAGCAGTATGAGATGTGTCGTCACTATAGTTATCTGGGCTCTCGAAGAGATGGTGGTTTTGCGGAATATGTTGCAGTGCCGGTGGAGAATCTGCTGGAGCTGCCGGACAATGTGACGCTGCAGGCAGCGGCGATGCTGGAGCCTATGGCAGTAGCAGTTCATGCTATGAGAAGACTTTCGTTAAATTGTGGCGATACTGTAGCGGTTTGTGGTCTGGGAACCATCGGGCTGCTTTTGGTAATGTTTTTAAAGGAAGCCGGAATTGAGAAGGTTTATGTAGTAGGAAATAAAGAGTTTCAGAAGGAGAAGGTACTTTCCTTGGGCATTCCGGAGGAAGACTATTGTGATTCCCGTAGCGGGGACGTGGAGAAGTGGCTCCTTGAGCGGACCGGTGGAATGGGCGTAGATGCTTTTTTTGAGTGTGTGGGCAAGAACGAGACGGTAAGGCAAGCTATTGCATTAACAGCGCCGGGAGGCAAGATACAGCTGGTGGGCAATCCTTATTCGGAGATGCTTCTGGAAAAGGAATTGTACTGGAAGATACTACGGCATCAGCTGATCATAACCGGCACATGGAATTCTTCCTTTACCGGAAGTGAGCAGGATGACTGGCATTATGTTTTAGATAGATTGAAAGCAGGGCGAGTTTCCCCGGAAGAATTTATATCCCATGAACTTACCTTTACTGAGTTGGAGAAGGGCTTTCACATAATGAGGGATAAGACAGAGGATTATGTGAAGATTATGGCTGTGTTTGATGCGGTTTAAGCGTGCTCGGGTGTTTTTTTGATTTTTTATCAATATAATAAAGGTTATTATATCAGTAAGAGCGCAATTCCATCGAATTGCGCTCTTACCTAATTCTTTTTCTTTTTATTCTGTAAGCGTTTAATTTCAGGGTAGATTTTCATACCCAATCTATTTCTCTATAATGGTTGGTAGGAATTGCTAACATTTTACCCGATTTTCTTCGGCTAGATGCGAGCATTTTACTCTACTTTAAAGGAGACAACCATTATGA
>JAFUKH010000089.1 GCA_017467845.1 Lachnospiraceae bacterium
AATGCAGAGATTTATGTAGAAAACTTCTTGGATAACTGTGATTTATACGGTTATGTGCCCATGCTCTGGGACTGCTCTAACTTATTTGACCGTAGACAGATTAAGATGGTTGATGAGGAGATGGCAGCGATTTACCAGGAGCATAAGTATGCGAACCAGTCCCAGACTCCTGCAGAAGAGTTGCAGGCTGCTGCTCAGGCGGATATGGATGCAGCACTTGCAAATGCTTCTGATGGATTTGTACTTTCGGAGGATAAGGCTGTTGCTTGGATTATGTATAACAGTAGTGATTGGGGAACACTTTACAGTGTAGGTGATGTTTATGACCCGGGTTCCAAGACAGCTGGTGTTGTGGCAACTGACGTAGAGGTTACAGGGGAAGGAACTTATACGGTAGCTCTCGACTTTACCGGAACAGCAGCGGGCTACGCCAACAGTGTGGTATTCTCGGCGGTAGCAGTAGGAAACGGAGAGCTTCTGTTCCCTGGATATATTATGAATATTACTGAGGTACTTATAAATGGTGAACCGTATAAGTTAACAGGCAGACCTTATACCTCCAGTGATGACCAGAAATGTACCAGAGTTAATCTTTACAATGAGTGGGTAACTGAGCTTCCGGAAGAGATTCGTGTAATGGGCGGCGGCACCACCGGTTGCTCGCCATGTGTACTTGATGCAGCAACGCTTGGTAATGTAGAGACCATTGAGGTTACCTTTACATACAAGCCCGGAAATTAAGAAAAATATTTGTAGCGGGGACTAAGTATAGTCCTCGCTATTTACTTTTACAGATTTTATTGGTAGAATGTGACTAATCAGTCATATATATGAAAGGAAAACATATGAAGGTTGTAGTTGGAATTGACATTGGCGGAAGTACTACGAAGATTGCCGGATTTGATAAAGGAGAGCTTTTGCAGTCTGTACAGGTAAAGGCAAATACACCGGTAGCCTCTCTCTTTGGTGCGTTCGGTCAGTTTTTGCTTGAAAATGAACTGAATCTGGAGGATATAGCAGAGATTCGCCTTACAGGCGTGGGAAGCAGCAGTATCCATCAGCCCATTTACGGAATTCCTACCTATCATGTGGATGAATTCGTGGCAGACGGTGTTGGCGGAAGATATTTCTCTAAGGGAGAGAAAATCGTGGTTGTCAGCATGGGAACCGGAACTACATATGTGCTTGTAGATGGAGAAAAATTGACCCATTTAGGTGGTATTGCCATCGGAGGCGGTACGATTATGGGATTGTCCAGACTGATGCTGAATACAGAGGATGTGGAGACGCTTCAGGAGATGTCCTTAAAGGGGGATGTGGGCAATATTGACCTTCGTATCGGAGATATTTCTGCAAAGCCTCTTCCGGGTCTTGATTTGGATATTACAGCAGCGAATTTTGCCAATGTGGCACCGAATGTGTCCAAGGAGGATATTGCGGCAGGTATCATTCATATGGTGATTGAAAATATTTGTCATACAGGAACCTTGATTGCCAGAAGTCATGGGGTGGAGGAATTCATTTTAATCGGTTCCCTGGCATATTTTGATGAGTGCCCTGCAATCAGCAAGAGCTGTGCGGCTATGGAGGGCGGTAATGTGCACTTTGTGATTCCTGAAAACTGTGGCTTTGGAACGGCTATTGGTGCTGCACTTGCACAGGCTAAGGATTGTACGGAGATTTAATATTCTTTCCGGGAGAAAGTACTTTACTTTTTTGAAAAAAAGTAATAAAATACGTTAATAGATAAAGCGTTGACGAGAACAGTACTTTTTAGGAAAGCGCCAGAGAAAGCTGCCATGCGTCTTATGCATGTGCTGAAAGCAGTTTCGCCGGAATAAATAGGAAAACCATCTCTGAGTGGCTCTAATACAGCCCGTATACCTACGTTACAGGTAAAAGGAGTGGCCCTTTTGAATTGTAAAGGGGCAACAAGGGTGGAACCGCGTAATTTTACGTCCCTTGCAATAGTTATTATTGCAAGGGACTTTCTATTTGCGCGAATAAGCAGAGTCATATGCTTTTTGAGCAGGAAGTCTTACTTGCAAGAACTTTTGCTCGAAAAAGCATATGACGAGCAATGCGAACGAGGAAGGCGAAGCCTTCCGAGTCTGCTTATGAAAAAGGAGGAAAGAGGATGAAAATCACATTAAAAGACGGCTCTGTAAAAGAGTACGCAAGTGCAATGAGTGTGTATGAAATCGCACAGGATATTTCTGAAGGTCTTGCGAGAGTTGCATGCTGTGGTGAGGTTGACGGTAAGGTAGTTGACCTTAGAGATATCGTTGACAAGGATTGCAGCTTAAGTATCTTAACTGCAAATGATAAGGAGGGATTAAAGACCCTTCGCCATACTACTGCCCATGTTTTAGCAGAAGCAGTAAAGAGAGTATTTCCGGATGCAAAGCTTACCATCGGGCCAAGCATTGACAACGGTTTCTATTATGACTTTGACCATGCTCCTTTCTCCAGAGAGGATCTTGATAAGTTAGAGGCTGAGATGAAGAAAATCATCAAGGAAGGTGCTAAATTAGAGAGATTTACCCTTCCAAGAGAAGAAGCAATCAAGTTCATGGAAGAGAAGAACGAGCCATATAAGGTGGAACTGATTCGTGACCTTCCTGAGGATGCAGTGATTTCCTTCTATAGCCAGGGGGACTTTGTAGACCTTTGTGCAGGTCCTCATTTAATGAGCACTAAGAATATCAAGGCTTACAAGCTGACCTCTTCTTCCGGTGCATATTGGAGAGGTAATTCTGACAATGCAATGCTGCAGCGTATTTATGGTACTGCATTTAATAAGAAGGAAGAGCTTGCTGAGTACCTTGAGTATTTAGAGAATATCAAGCTTCGCGACCATAATAAGCTGGGTCGTGAGATGGAATTGTTCACCACTGTAGATGTTATCGGACAGGGACTTCCTCTTCTGATGCCTAAGGGTGCTAAGATGATTCAGACCATGCAGAGATGGATTGAGGATGAAGAGGAGAAGCGTGGCTATGTTCGTACCAAGACACCTCTCATGGCAAAGAGTGATTTATATAAGATTTCCGGTCATTGGGATCATTACAAAGAGGGTATGTTTGTACTTGGTGACGAAGAAGTTGATAAGGAAGTATTTGCACTTCGTCCGATGACCTGCCCATTCCAGTACTATGTATACAAGGCTTCCCAGAAGTCCTACAGAGACCTTCCGATTCGTTATGGTGAGACCTCTACCTTATTCCGTAACGAGGATTCCGGAGAAATGCACGGACTTACCCGTGTACGTCAGTTTACCATTTCTGAGGGACACTTAATTGTAAGACCTGACCAGATGGTAGAAGAGTTCAAAGGCTGCCTTGCTCTTGCAAAATATTGCTTAGATACCCTTGGAGTAGGAGAGGATGTAACTTACAGACTTTCTAAGTGGGATCCAAATAATAAGGAAAAATATATCGGTACCGCGGAAGTATGGGAAGAGACCCAAGGACACATCCGTCGTGTATTACAGGAATTAGAGATTCCATTCTACGAGGAAGAGGGAGAAGCTGCGTTCTATGGTCCTAAGGTAGATATCCAGGCGAAGAATGTATATGGTAAAGAAGATACCATGATTACTATCCAGTGGGATGCAATCCTGGCGGAGCAGTTCGATATGTACTATATTGATCAGAACGGTGAAAAGGTACGTCCTTACATCATCCACAGAACCTCCATGGGCTGCTACGAGAGAACCCTTGCATGGTTAATTGAAAAATATGCAGGCAAGTTCCCTACATGGCTTTGCCCTGAGCAGGTAAGAGTGCTTCCTATTTCTGAGAAGTATGAGGCATATGCTGTAGAAGTAGAGAAGAAGTTAAAAGAGAATGGTATCTTAGCTACTACCGATCACCGCAGTGAGAAGATTGGCTTTAAGATTCGTGAAACCAGAATGGCAAAGGTTCCTTACATGCTTGTTGTAGGACAGCAGGAAGAGGAAGCAGGACTTGTTTCCGTAAGAAGCCGCTTTGCAGGGGATGAAGGCCAGAAGACTTTAGATGAGTTCATCGACCAGATCTGCAAGGAAATCCGCACTAAGGAAATCCGCAAGGAAATTGCTGTGGAAGACCAGAAGAAATAAAAACTGATTATAATAAAAAGTATAATTCAAAATGTTCTGCTCAAACTATCCTTGTAACTTATAAACAGGATAGTTTGAAAGGAGAACATTATGAATAACGATTCTAAGTGTTATACACCTAACCAGATTGACTGCGAAGCAGAGGCTTGTGTATACAATCACTCTCACAAGTGTGATGCTACCCATGTAGATATCAAGGGCAATCATGCAACTTCTGTAAAGGAGACTGCTTGCGGAACATTTAGAGAGAAATAAATCTCAGGCAGTTCATTCTAAGTGTAGCAAATCTATGTAGATCATAAATCCATCAAAGCCGGATGTCCCCGCTTTGATGGATTTTTTCAATAGTAAAATAAGTGGAAAAGGGTATGGAAAAAATGACAGTAGGCTGATAAAATATATGGAGAGTAAAATGAAAGAGTTCAAGGGAATATGGGAAAGAGGATTTTAATAGCAGACGATGCTATGTTTATACGTATAATGCTCCGGGACGTGCTTACAAAGGGCGGATATGACGTTTGCGGAGAAGCTGCCAATGGAAAAGAGGCTGTGGAAATGTACAAGGAGCTAAAGCCGGATGCGGTTACACTGGATATTACCATGCCTGTGTTGGATGGAATAGGGGCGTTAAGGGAAATCAGAACGATTGACCCCGCAGCGAAAGTGATTATGTGCTCTGCAATGGGGCAGAAGAAGTTTGTTCTCGATGCTATCCGTGAAGGGGCAAGTGATTTTATCGTAAAGCCATTTCAGCCCAGCAAGATTTTTGAAATACTTCGAAGAACGATTGGCTGAGAAAATAAAGTAAGAAAGTTTGTAAAATGTTGTTGACAGGTCGGTAAGTGTGTGATATGCTATATGAGCGTGTGAAAGCGCGAGGGACAATAAAGCAGAGTATCCACTCTCACCTTACGGCCTTCAGTGAGCTGGTAAGTGTCAAATATCCTAAACTGAATGAAATTAAATGGTAATGCCAAGTTGCCTTGATTTTATTGGATGGATTTTTAGTGGATAGTTATGCTATCCACTTTTTTGTGCGGAAATAATGAGCCAAACACCGGCTTGCCGGTGCTGACGAAAACAGAATAGCGTGGAGATGCTTGCATATCCATCGACATTATCTGTGAGGCAGAGAGGTGCGGATGCACCGGTATTTGGCGAATATCGCATGAACGAGCAGCTAGCTGCGAGTCTGTAGTGGATATAACATTCATTTTCTTATGGAGGGTAAGACCATTAGCGATTTATTGATTAATGAACAGATCAGAGACAAAGAAGTAAGAGTAATCGGTGAGGAAGGCGAACAGTTAGGCATTATGTCTGTGAAGGAAGCTTTAGCTTTAGCAGAAGGGGCCGGTGTAGATTTGATTAAGATTGCACCTACAGCTAAGCCGCCGGTATGTAAAATCGCAGACTATGGTAAGTTCAAATATGAACAGACCAGAAGAGAAAAGGAAGCAAAGAAAAAGCAGAAGGTCATTGATGTAAAAGAGATTCGTTTATCTCCAAACATTGATACCAACGACTTGAATACCAAGTCCAATGCTGCAAGAAAGTTCTTAACCAAGGGTGATAAGGTTAAGGTGACACTTCGTTTCCGTGGCCGTGAAATGGCACACATGAATAGTAGCAAGCATATCTTAGACGATTTCGCAGAGTCACTTGCAGATTGTGCAGTGGTGGAGAAAGCACCTAAGGTAGAAGGCAGAAGTATGACAATGTTTTTAGCTGAGAAACGTTAATTCGTACAGTTAAAATAAATAAGTGAAAATTTAGGAGGAACTCGTTATGCCAAAAATGAAGACAAGCAGATCTGCTGCTAAGCGTTTTAAATTAACCGGAACAGGTAAATTAAAGAGAAACAAAGCTTACAAGCGCCATATCTTAACCAAGAAGACTACTAAGAATAAGAGAAATCTTAGAAAGCCTGCACTGGTAGATTCTACTAATGTTAAGACTATGAAGAAGATTTTACCATACTTATAATTAGAAGATTAGGAGGAAATGAGACATGGCAAGAATTAAAGGTGGCTTAAACGCAAAGAAGAAGCACAATAGAGTATTAAAGCTTGCAAAGGGCTACAGAGGAGCTAGAAGCAAGCAGTATAGAATCGCAAAGCAGTCAGTTATGAGAGCATTAACTAGCTCTTACGCTGGTAGAAAAGAAAGAAAGCGTCAGTTCAGACAGTTATGGATTGCACGTATCAACGCTGCAGCTAGACTTAATGGTTTATCTTACAGCAAGTTCATGTACGGCTTAAAGTTAGCTGGTGTTGACATGAACAGAAAGATGTTAGCTGAGATGGCAGTTAATGATGCTGCTGGTTTCGCTAGCCTTGCTGAGCTTGCAAAGAGCAAGTTAGCTTAATAACGAACATACGAAAAGAGTCACATGAATATGTGGCTCTTTTATATTGCATTCATTGACTTTTGTTTCATAATGTGATACTTTAATATGTAAAAGAGTTAAAGTTTAGAAGCGCAGAGAATTACGCTTCTAATGGGGGAAAGGAACGAAAGATTATGCCAGTAATGGAGTTGCTTGAGAGAAATGCAAGGTTGTATCCGGACGAGGTTGCGCTTGTAGAATTGAACCCGGAAGAGAAGGACAACCGTAGAACTACCTGGAAGGAATATGAGCTGATTCAGCCTACCAGCTTCAGACCATATCGAAGAGAGATTACCTGGAGCATTTTTGATGAGAAGGCCAACCGTTTTGCTAATATGCTCTTAGATCGTGGAATCAAAAAAGGGGATAAAGTTGCGATTATTATGTACAACTGTTTGGAATGGCTGCCGATTTACTTCGGAGTACTGAAAACAGGTGCTATTGCAGTTCCCTTTAACTTCCGCTATGATGCGGATGAAATCGTGTATTGTGTGGAGCTTGCTGAGGTTGACGTAATTGTATTCGGACCGGAATTTATCGGACGTATTGAAGCTAATGCAGAGCGTCTGGGAAGAGGTCGTTTACTGATTTATGTGGGAGATAATTGTCCAAGCTTTGCGGAGAGTTATCGAGAATTGGTTGCGGACTGTTCCAGCCATGCGCCGGGGATTAAGATTACCGATGAGGACGATGGTGCCATATATTTCTCATCAGGAACCACCGGTTTCCCGAAGGCGATTTTGCATAAGCATTTAAGTCTTCGTCAGGCTGCGGAGATGGAGGAGAGACATCACGAAATCGGCAGAGAGGACTGCTTCTTATGTATTCCGCCATTGTATCATACCGGAGCCAAGTTCCACTGGATGGGAAGCTTAGTTGCAGCAAGTAAGGCAGTGCTTTTAAAGGGCGCAAAACCGGAAGCTATTTTAGAGGCTGTTTCCAAGGAAAGATGTACCATTGTATGGCTTTTGGTGCCATGGGTACAGGATATCTTGGATTCTTTCGACAGAGGAGATTTGAATCCGAAGGATTACGAATTGGATCAGTGGAGATTAATGCACGTAGGTGCACAGCCGGTACCACCATCACTTATTAAGAGATGGAAGGAATATTTCCCAAAGCATCAGTACGATACTAATTATGGATTATCAGAGTCTACCGGACCGGGTTGTGTACATCTTGGTATGGAAAATATTCACAAGGTAGGAGCAATCGGTGTTCCGGGCTACCGCTGGTCATGTAAGATTGTGGATGAGAACGGTGCAGAAGTAAAACAGGGAGATGTAGGTGAGCTTTGTGTTAAGGGCCCCGGAGTTATGACCTGTTATTATAATGATCCGAAGGCAACTGCAGAGGTCCTTAAGGATGGCTGGTTATTCACCGGTGATATGGCAATGCTGGACGAGGACGGCTTTATCTATCTTGTAGACCGTAAAAAGGATGTTATCGTCAGCGGTGGTGAAAATATCTACCCTGTACAGATTGAGGACTTCCTGCGCAAATTTGACAAGATTAAGGACGTTGCGGTAATCGGTCTTTCTGACCGCAGGCTTGGTGAGAAGACGGCTGCTATCATTGAGATTAAGGATGGTATGAACTGCAGCGCGGAAGAAGTAGAGAACTTCTGCATGGAGCTTCCACGATACAAGAGACCAAAGGAAATCATCTTTGCTGAGATTCCCAGAAATGCAACCGGTAAGATTGAGAAGCCGAAGCTTCGTAAGATGTACGGTGCGGATAATTTGGTTGCAAAAGAGACAATGGAGTGATTATCCAAATTCATTTAGGAGAAGGAAACACATGGAAAAACAGAAAAGAAAACATGTTACAGAAATGTATGAAGCAATTCTTAAGATTCGGAATCTGGAGGAATGCGAGCAGTTTTTTGAGGATTTATGTACTCCAACAGAAATGGCTGCGATGGAGCAGCGTTTCGCAGTAGCATCCCTGCTTAAACAGGACAAGGTCTACATGGAAATCTTAGAAGCAACCAGCGCAAGTACCGCTACCATCAGCCGTGTAAAGCGTATGCTGAACTACGGAAACGGAGTACTTGGCGAAGTAATGGACCGCTTAAAAGAGGACAAATAAATACATTTACTATAAGGGGTATTGCTTTGGCAATGCCTCTTTTGGCATTCTTTTCCGGCTTAACAGAAATTTACTACCTCTATGTTATGCATCATTCCCTAGTCTGGGACCATATCCCTCCTTCATACATGCTTACGAGAACTGCGTAGAAATTTCCAAAATCAAGGTTTGCGTTCCACTCGTGTCTCGGCCGTGTTAAACAGGTCGGCATTTTTGTCCGCAGTAGGGCGGATTCCTCTATATACAGAATGCCAGCCCATTCTTTTGGGATAATGTTGCTGTATTTGTAAACTGTTCGAAACTGCTTAAATTTCACAAAGTGACGGTCTGCGTTTTATGATTAGTCCATGTCTGTTCAAGCTTCGAGCACTTAAAAGGGAGCTGTTCGTTTATCTAGAGACACCAGATGTCTCTGATAGAACGGACAGCTCCCTTTACATGTCGAAGACATGCCCCGACATGAACAGAAACGTAGACCGTCACTTTGGAAATTTCTACGCACTTTCTCTAAGTTTACAAATACAGCAACATTATCCATAAAAGAAGGCTGGCAGTAAAAATAACTAACAAATCCGTCTAATATGCGGACAAAAACACCGCCCTGTTTAACCTTGAAGAGACACGAAAAATCATAGAACGCAAACCTGATTTTGTGAAATTTAAGCAGTTTGCAGTCGCATGTATGAAGGAGGGATATGGTCCCAGACTAGGGAGTGGTGCCTAGTGTAGAGGTAGTCAATTTCGGTTAATCTGAGAGAATGTAAAAAAGAGGCGTTACCCGAAGGTAACACCCCTTGTGATGTATGTATTTATTTGCCGAGAGCAGTTTTCTGGGAAACGGTAGTTTCTTTATCGTAGCAGGCAAATGCGTTGTCTACGAGCTTCTTGTCCGGCTTTGGTGTAAATAAGCTTACCACAGGTACGATTACAAGACCGACCATCATTACGATTGCTCCGCAGTTGATAGGAGACTGCATGATTGCAGGGAAGCTGCTCTTGAAGAAGATGTTGGCAGTCATTACAACACAGCTGAAAATAAAGCATACCCAGCAGGAAGCTTTGGTAATCTTCTTGGAATATAAAGAGTACATAAACGGTGCTAAGAATGCACCGGCAAGTGCTCCCCATGAAACTCCCATAAGCTGTGCGATAAAGGTAACATTACTCTTGTACTGAATCATAGCCAATACAGAAGAGATGATGATAAATACAACAACCAATACTCTGATGCATAAGAGCTGTGATTTATCACTCATTTTCTTAACTACATTGTCCTTGATTAAGTCGATGGTTAAGGTTGAGCTTGAAGTCATAACCAATGAAGATAAGGTGGACATAGATGCAGATAATACTAAGATTACTGCAAGTGCAATCAATCCGTCGCCTAAGCCGGATAACATGGTAGGAACTACAGAGTCATATCCGTTAGCTGCGATGTCAATCTGATCGGAGAAAAGACGTCCGAAACCACCAAGGAAGTAGCATCCGCCCGCAACAACAAGGGCGAAGATGGTAGAGATAATGGTTCCCTTTTTAATAGAACCTTCATTATTAATTGCATAGAACTTAGTAACCATCTGAGGAAGTCCCCAAGTACCAAGTGAGGTAAGGATTACCACAAAGAAAAGGTTCAGAGGGTCCGGTCCGAACATGGAAGAAAATACGCCCGGAGTGGTGGAGACGGTCTCATCAGTAACTCTTGCAAGACCATCCATTGCAGCCATAAAACCACCCTTGCTGGAAAGTACTGCAGCGATGATTGCAACGATACCGAACAACATAATGATACCCTGAACAAAGTCGCTGATAGCAGTCGCCATATATCCGCCTGCAATAACATAGATTGCGGTAAGGACAGCCATAAGAATAATACAAACAGAATAGTCGATATCAAAAGCCATTCCGAATAATCTTGATAAACCATTATACAAAGATGCGGTATAAGGAATCAGGAAAATGAATATGATAACAGAGGCACCAATTTTCAGAGGCTTGCTACCGAATCTTTCACCAAAGAACTGTGGCATGGTAGCAGAGTTTAAATGCTGGCTCATGATACGAGTTCTTCTACCGAGGATAACCCAGGCAAGAAGAGAACCGATGATGGCATTACCGATACCTGCCCAAGCGGCGGCAATACCGAATTTCCAGCCGAACTGTCCGGCATAACCTACGAATACAACGGCTGAGAAATAAGAGGTTCCATAGGCAAATGCAGTAAGCCATGGACCTACATTACGTCCACCCAGAACGAAGCCGTTAACGTCTGTGGCGTTTTTGCGGCAGTAGAAACCGATACCGATTAATACTGCAAAGTAAATCACGAGTAACAATACTTTTAACATGTTGTACTCCCCCTTGTAAATTTTGTGAGTTCAATAATTTAATGCTTTCAATGTTTTATGCTTTAAAAGATTAAACAATAAAAGCATAGCATAAAAGGGTAAAGTTCGCAAGAGAAAAGTATTGACACTAAGAGGACAAGAAACTATAATTTAACCATATTCCTCGATAGCTCAATGGTAGAGCACTCGGCTGTTAACCGAGTTGTTGTAGGTTCGAGCCCTACTCGGGGAGTTCTTTGCTTTTATTCAGAGCCATACAGATTTATGAAAAGTCAGACCGAGGAAGCTTGCTTACTAAGGGCTGACTTTTTATGAATCTACATGGCGAGAAGCCATGCATTCGCAAAAGGAAAGCTGCGTAGCAGCGATTTTGCGAATGGTTCTGAATAAAAAGGTTTAAATTAAGAAAGGAATCTATTTATGGGCGTTTTATCCGAGTTACAGCCAAAGAAGGTATTTGAATATTTTGAGGAAATCTGCAATATCCCTCATGGTTCCGGTAATGTGGAGCAGATTAGCGATTATCTGGTGAAATTTGCGAAGGACAGAAATCTTGAGGTGATTCAGGATGAATTTAAGAATGTAATTATTATTAGAGAAGCAACACCGGGGTTTGAAAATGAACCGGCAGTGATTATTCAGGGACATATGGACATGGTAGCGGTGCATAAGCCGGAGCTTTGCATTGATATGACCAAGGAGCCATTAAAGGTAGGGATTGATGGCGATAATATATATGCGGAAGGAACCAGTCTTGGTGGTGATGACGGAATCGCGGTAGCATATGCCCTTGCAATTCTTGACAGTAATGAACTTTCACATCCTCGCTTAGAAGTGGTGATTACCGTAGATGAAGAGGTAGGCATGGATGGTGCCAGAGGAATCGATTTATCCATGTTGAAGGGTAACCGCCTTTTAAATCTGGATTCAGAGGAAGAGGGAATCTTCTGGGTAAGCTGTGCAGGTGGCGGAAGAATCGGCAGTATTTTAGAATATGAAGCATCAGAGATGGCTGGGGTGGTATATCAGCTGACAATCAGTGGACTTACAGGGGGACACTCCGGGGCGGAGATTCACAAGGAAAGGGGCAATTCCAATATTTTATGTGGACGTTTCCTATGGAAGCTGGCTTCTAAGGTAAGTTTTGGTCTGATATCCACAAAGGGCGGAGTGGCTGACAATGCTATTTGCCGTGAGACAATTGCCGAAATAGTGTTAAACAAAGAGGATGTTTTTGCTTTTACAGAAGCGGTAAAGGCATTTGAGGCTGAAATAAAGGTAGAACTTGCAACTAAGGATTCCGGCGTTTATGTGAAGGCAGAGGCTTTAGGAACAGATACTAAGAAATGTGTATGCGGCGAGAGCTTGAAGAGGGTATGCGCACTTCTTTATAGTCTGCCCAACGGAGTGCAAGCCATGAGTGCAGATATTGCAGGTCTGGTAGAGACTTCGTTGAATATGGGAATCTTAGAGATTACCCCTGAGAAGTTTCTTGCAGAGTTTGCGGTACGAAGCAGTGTGGAAAGTGCAAAATATGCGTTGGTAGATAAGGTAAAGGCTGTGACAGCCCTTGCCGGTGGATACACAGAGGAGACCGGAGATTACCCGGGGTGGGCGTATCGGGTGGATTCACCACTTCGTGATAAGATGGCCGCATTATATGAAGAGATGTATGGGGAAAAGCCGCAGATTGCTGCAATTCATGCAGGACTTGAATGTGGACTTCTGGCAGGAAAGATTGATGATTTGGATTGTGTATCCTTTGGTCCTAATATGAAGGATATTCATACTACGGAAGAGACGCTTAGTATTTCATCTACCAGAAGAGTATGGGAGTTTTTGGTACAGCTTTTAGCGAAAAGGGGTTAATATGGGTTTCGACAAAGTAAAGATAAAGCAGATTAGTCTGATGATTTTATATATTGCGCTGGTCATTTTAGTATTGATTTATAGTGAGCAGGTATTTGCAGGAATTGGATTTGTATTTTCGATTATGATGCCCTTTATTGTAGGAGGTGTCATTGCATTTATACTGAATATTCCCATGAATATGATTGAGAAGAAGTGGCTTAAAAAGTGGAATGGGAAGCTGGCGGAAAAGCTGAAAAGACCGGTTAGCATGATTCTTGCCATTTTATTGGTGATTTTGGTGTTAAGTCTGGTGGTACTTGCAGTAGTTCCACAGTTAAAGACTACGATTACAACCATTGGGGCAAAAGCACCGGCGTTCTTTGCGGGAGTGATGGTTCAGTTGGAAAAGTTGTTTGCAGACCAGCCCATGCTTTTAGAACAGTTGCAAAAGCTGGAAGAGATAGAGCTTGATTGGAATTCTATTACTACCAGCGTAGGAGGCTTTTTGAAAACAGGTGTCAGCAATGTGCTTACCTCTACGGTCAGTGTGGCAAGTAGCATTGTAGGCGGAATTGCCAACGGCTTTATCTCTTTTGTTTTTTCCATTTATATTCTTTCGCAGAAAGAGAATCTGGAGAGTCAGGGAAGGCGTATATTAAAGGCTTATCTTCCGGAAAAAGTGAATAGATATGTTACAGAAGTGTTCCACAGATTATATGTGAACTTTACAAGTTTCATCTGCGGACAGTGTCTGGAAGCTGTAATCCTTGGGTTGATGTTTGTTGTTGCCATGAGTATCTTTGGAATGCCGTATGCGGTAATGGTGGGTACTTTAATTGCTTTTACGGCGTTGATTCCTATTGTGGGAGCATTTATCGGCTGTGCAGTAGGTGCTTTTATGATTTTGATTGAAAATCCGGTGATGGCGTTGTGGTTCTTAATTCTCTTCCTTATTTTGCAGCAGGTAGAGGGTAATTTGATTTATCCCAGAGTAGTTGGTAATTCTGTAGGACTTCCTTCCATCTGGGTGCTTATGGCAGTCAGTGTAGGTGGTAGCTTGCTGGGGGTAGCCGGAATGCTGGTATTTATTCCGCTGATGTCCACTTTATACTCGCTCCTTAGAGATGATGTAAATCGTAGAAATGCGACGAAGGATCCTAAGCCACAAAAAAGACCCCGAAAGAGATATCACAAACCACAAAAACAGGAATTGAATGAAAAAAATAAATAATTTACAAAAAATGCTTGCATTTTTTGTGACAGACAAGTATAATATCATTTGTCTGCGGGGTGTGGCTCAGTTTGGTTAGAGCGCCGTCTTAGGGAGGCGGAGGCCGCTGGTTCGAATCCAGTCACTCCGATTAAAGCATCGCATTTGCGGTGCTTTTTTTGTGCGAATAAGCGAAGCTTACGAATTTGAGGATTTCGCGTACGAGTCTGACTTGTAATGTATGCAAAAACAAGATAAGATAAAGATAATATCTTACTAAAGAGAGGTATGGTTATGGGATATGTCATTCTGGGAATCATCATTGTATTTGTGGTAGTATTACTTGTTCGTGCCGCCGGTTTTAAGCCAGCGTCCATACCGGAGAAGGAGTTTGCCCCGGTAAATGTGGATAAGGATAAGATTGTGCAGGATATGGTTGAAATGATTAAGTGTAAAACCATATCTGGCAGGGATGATTCGCTGATAGATTTCTCGGAGTTTGAGAAGTACCATGCAGTTTTGGAAGTATGTTTCCCGCTCATACATCAGAAATGCAAGCTGGAGAAAATCGGAAAGACCGGACTTTTGTATTTTTTAGAAGGAAAGAGTCATGATAAGCCGGTAGTATGTATGGCACATTATGATGTGGTACCGGTAGAGGAGAGTGGCTGGGATAAGCCTGCTTTTGATGGAATCGTGGAAGATGGGGTAATCTGGGGACGCGGTACCTTAGATACCAAGGGAACCATGTGCGGTGTAATGGAGGCGTTAGAACATCTGCTTTCGGAGGGGTATGTTCCGTCCAGAGATTTGTATTTATCCTTTTCCGGTGATGAGGAAATCGGTGGGGAAAGCTGTCCTGCCATTGTTTCTTATTTTGAGGAAAAGGGGATTAAGCCGGCCTTTGTATTGGATGAAGGTGGCGCAGTGGTAGAGAATGTATTCCCCGGTGTAAGCGGAGAAAGTGCCATGATTGGTATCTGTGAGAAGGGATACATGGATGTGGAAATTTCCATGAAGAGTAACGGAGGGCATGCATCTACACCTCCGGTACATTCCATTGTGGGTGAGCTGTCCAAGGCGGTGATGGCCATTGAAAAGCATCCTTTTAAGGGGAAGAAATCAAAAGCTGTGGATGAGATGTTTGATGAATTGGGCAGACATGCCGGCTTTGGTATGCGAATTATTTTTGCGAATATGTGGCTTTTCCGCCCTATGCTCAGTCTGGTAGCAACAAAGCTTGGGGGAGAGATTAATGCCCTGATGCGTACAACCTGTGCCGTGACCTGTATGGAAGGCAGTAAGGCTTATAATGTGCTTCCGCCCAGGGCAAAGGTGGGAATGAATCTGCGTTTGATGCAGGGGGATACGGTGGAATCAGCAATTTCTTATCTGGAAAAGGTGATTCATAATGATAAGATTACGGTGGAGTGTGTATTTGGGCATAATCCATCCATTACTTCGGATACTTCCTGTGAGGAGTGGACATATTTAAAGCAGGTGGTTCATGCTACCTGGCCGGGGGCTATTGTGTCTCCGTATATTATGTTGGCATGCAGTGATTCCCGGCATTATAACCGTATCTCAGACCATGTGTACCGTTTTTCTGCGATGAAGCTTTCCAAAGCAGAGCGTGCCATGATTCATGGTAATAATGAGAGAGTTCCGGTGGATACGCTGGTGCAGACCGTAGAATTTTATGTAAGATTATTGAGAGAGATGTAATTAGAAAATGGATAAGAAAAGCTTATGTCCTGTCGCAAAGAAGTGTGGCGGTTGTAAATGGATAAATATGGAGTATGAAAAGCAGCTGGAGGAGAAGGAAAAGTGGGTGAAATCCCTGCTGAAGCCTTTTTGTAAGCTGGAGAGAATCATCGGAATGGAGAATCCTACCCATTACCGCAATAAGGTGCATGCAGTATTCGGTTTGGATCGTTTTCATAAGCCGGTTTCCGGGATATATGAAGAAGGAACCCATCGTATTGTTCCGGTGGATAGTTGTCTGATTGAGAATCAAAAGGCGGACGAGATTATTGTGTCTATCCGGAATCTGCTGAAGTCTTTTAAAATCAAGGTGTATGATGAGGATACCGGATATGGTCTTCTGCGCCATGTGCTGATTCGCACCGGACATGCAACCGGACAGATCATGGTAGTGTTGGTGCTGAGTTCTCCTATTTTACCCGGTAAAAATAATTTTGTTAAGGCGCTCCTTAAACTTCATCCGGAGATTACCACCATCGTTGTGAATGTGAACAACAAACGTACCAGCATGGTGCTGGGAGATAAGGAACAGGTAATCTATGGTAAGGGTTATATCGAGGATGTACTTTGTGGCAAGACCTTCCGGATTTCACCCAAATCCTTCTATCAAGTGAATCCTGTGCAGACGGAGAAACTTTATAATAAAGCCCTGGAATTTGCCGGACTTACCGGAAAAGAAACGGTAGTGGATGCTTATTGCGGAACCGGTACCATCGGTATCATTGCCAGCGATAAGGCAGGTCAGGTCATCGGTGTGGAACTGAATGGGGATGCCGTACGGGATGCCAGAGACAACGCCAAGAGAAATAATGTGAAGAATATCCAGTTCTACCAGAACGACGCCGGTAAATTCTTAGTAGGAATGGCAGAACAGGATGCGAAGGTAGACGTCGTTCTTATGGATCCGCCTCGTAGCGGCAGTGACGAAGCCTTCCTTGGCAGCGTCGTAAAGATGGCACCGAAGAAGGTGGTGTACATTTCTTGTAATCCGGAGACTTTGGCAAGAGATTTGAAGTATCTAACAAAGCATGGATATAAGATAGAAAGAGCCGTTGCTTGTGATATGTTTCCGTTTACCAATCACGTTGAGTGTGTAATAATGATGCAGTATTGTGGAAAAGAGAAGAAAAAGTAGGGTTTGACCACAAGATGTTGTGGTTTGAGGGCAAAAATTAGACCAAAAAATGGCTAGTTTTTGCCCGATTTTTTTGCCCATTTTTAAAGATGCATAGGGGTAAAAAAGTGGTTTTGGGAGTGATTTGGAGAAAAATCGAAGGAGGGAGCGGTAACTTAATAAAAATCAAATATGGGCAGAGTAAGGAAAGATAATTGTAATCACGCAGTTATCTTTTTGGGTTGAGAGGAGTGATAAAGGATACCCAAACAAGGAATAGAAGTAGAATACAATGGTAAGAAATACATTTCCCTGCAAGAGCTTTGCAGAGATATTGATGTTTCCTATTCGTCTGTGATGCACAAATATTATCGGTGCAATGATATAGAAGCGTCAGTTGCATGGGCAAGACAAGCGGAAGAAAGAAGCAAGTCATTGGTTTTATGGGGAACACAGTATAAGTCTTTAAGTGAAATTGCTAAGAACTTTGGTGTGAATCTTGGTTCAATGAGGGCAAGGATGACACCGGATAATTCTCTTGAAGAAATTGTGAAGGAGTTATTAATTCATGAAACCATTTTTTTCAAAGGGAAAGAATACAGCGGAATATCAGAACTTGCAGCATCATATGGGAAAGATGTTTCATTGGTATTTGGAAGATTGTCATGCGGATTTGACTTGGAGAGAGCTTTGCATCAGCCGGTAAGGAAGATAGACAGACCGGAACTTGAAATAGAGTATCAGGGAAAGTGGTATAAGAGTAAGCGCCACCTGTTCCGTGAGCTGGGAATAAGCGGATACAATGTTTATGAGATGATGAGAAATTATGATGTTGAGTTTGAAACTGCTGTGGATATTTATCATGAATGCAAGAAGCGAATGGGGATACCAATGGAGCGAATGATAACTTTTATTCCGGTGTGCATCATCAGGGATAAGGAATACAGATCAGTGGTGCAGCTGCTTAATGAATTAAAAATATCAGAGTCTACAGTAGCTACCTATAAATCTCGAAACGGTTATGTGGGAATTCTGGAAACATTGCAGGCAATGCAGAAGGAAATGCAGGAGTGCTATGAGGTGGATGGACAGAAGAAAACTTATAAGGAAATGGTGAAGATGGGGTACACATCAACAACCTATAAACAAGTACCAAAGAAATTATTTCCACGATATCCGCAACTACAGGGATTGGATTTGGTAACCGATTGTATTGATACGATGAAGATTTACGAGGAGGTAAAGGAAGAAAAATTAAATATGGAGCAGGGAATGCAGATGAATATGTGAGGCGGTACTTATTTTAGAAACGAAATAGGTGCCGCTTTATTTTTTGGAGGTAAGAATGTCAAAATTATTTTGTGTAAGTCCGGGACTTAGGGTACTGGAAAGACAGATGCAACAGCCGCCGGGATACAGGCCGAGAGGATATGGTCTCTGCATCATTGAGGAAGTGGACTGGAAAAGCTGGGGTAACTATTCCAAAATTGTGGACTGTATTATCAGTCGGATGCAGCTGGAGCATCTGAAGAAGAGAGTTGAGGAAATCTTTGGAGGAGCAGATAAGGAAATTATATTCCGAAACATGAAGCATCGAAATGATTTTTATTCTCTGATGATGGGAAAGAGAGCGAAGATGCTGAAGTATACATCAAACTATGCAGCTGCAGTATTTCTTTTGTCTGCGGATGAGGAACTGTGGGAGACGGTCAGAGAAAATGTATTGGATACCGGGATTTACTTTGACAGGGTAAGGCTGGGAAGTGTGACATTGGAGCAGTATATTTTATTTCATGCTGCCAAGGATGTTTATAACAGAACCAAGCATATCCGTTTATCAGAGCTGGCGGACCGGGAACTGATACCGGATGAGATACTGAAACTCATCGTGAATGCTTTTGTCATTGAGAAGTGCGGTGTAGAAATTGTAAAGCAGGAGGTGTGAAATGCGAATTACAGTATTAAGCGGAGGACGAAAGAACATTGAACTGCCTATGTCGGATGCAGAATTAAATTTCCAGATGAGACGGATTGGCATTGAAGAAACGGTTCCCATGTGCAGGCTTTTGGAAGTTTCAGGAAAAGACAATCCCCTGCAACGGTTTGAAGGTCAGACTGTAAACATGGATGAGGTTAATTTCTTTGTCAAGAGAATGGAAAGTCTGATGGAGTATGAAAGAAAAGTTTTGTCAGCATATGTCAGTGATTATGGTGTGGGAACCATGCAGGATCTGATTAATCTGACATTCAGTATGAAGGGACTTTCATTACTTACAGATTTTTCGGATGCAGAGCAGGTAGGAAAGCGTCTCTACATGGATGAGTTTTTGGCAATGTCAGAAGAAGAAAAAAAGCAGACAAACTTTATAGAGTTTGCGGAAAGGACCTTGAAGGAGGGAAGGGTGGAGGTTCTGCCTTATGGAGTTTTTGTAGAGCATGGCTTTGAAATGCAGGAGGTGTACAATGGCAAAACCTTTCCGGCATACATTGCATCCGATGAGATTGTGGCAGTTGTCGAGGTACAGAACAAGACCGGAGATACGGAGTATTTGTACCTGCCGACAGATATCTGCTCCATGAACAAGGTAAAGGAACGGTTACAGGTGCAGGATTATTGGGAGATGGAAGTAACTGGAATCGAAAATTTACGTCTGCCGGACATCTTTGTGCCGATACCGGAGGATTTAAAGGAGATTGAACGGATGACACTGTTTAATGAAATGTGTCAGACGGTCAAAAGATTTGATGAGGTGCAGATGAATCAGCTTGCTATGGTGGTGGAGTTTACCGGTTTAAATGATTTTACGGATGTGGCTTATATTGCAAAAAACCTTGGGGAATTTGAAATAAATCCTTTCGTACATAACGATGAAGAGTATGGCAAGTTTCTGGTAACGGAGTCGGGATTGTTTGATGTGGATGAACTGTTACTTCCCCATATCAATTATGCCTCCTTTGCTGCTGATAAAAAGGCAGGGACGCTGGTAGCAAGCGGATATGTGGAAGGAGGCTTCGTGGGAGCCACCAGACCGATAGAGGAGTATGGGCAGTACCAGGGAGAATTTGCTGAACCGCTAGAGCTTGATTATGACTGCTTCGAAAAGTTTTGCTTGTTCAGTCCCCTGACTGCAAACCTGATGGTAGAAGGCATGGATGAAGGAAATCTGTACCGAAGTGATCTGACACAGTATGCAGAAGCGATTGCAGAGGCTATTGCAAGGGAATCATGTGTGGAAGAAGAAACAAGAGGGCTCATGCATTACTTCGATGAAAGCAGGGAATTAGCTGTAAAGGTTATGTCGGCACATCCCAAGGTAGCTGAAATAAACGGAGAACTGTATGGCGTTCTGGAGTGTAAAATCAGCGAACCTCTGACAGAAAAAGATATTAAGGTGCTGAAAGAATACTGGACCGGACAGATGAGTGACGGCTGGGGCGAAGGATTTGAACAGCGTCCCATTGATGTAGGAGATGGAGAAATATACGTCAGTTTCTGGAACAGTGCAAGGTTCTGGAGTGTCATGACGGAGGAAGAACTGATGGGGGGACAGACTCCGGGGATGGATATGTCTTACTAAAAAATTGTGCTGGATATATTCCAAAGTTTGTAGTATTGTGTGTCCTAACAAAAAGGAAGGAGCAGACTTATGGAAGAAAGAGAGGAAATTTATTA
>JAFUKH010000090.1 GCA_017467845.1 Lachnospiraceae bacterium
ACGGAGAATCCCATGCGTGTGTATTTAAAGGGAGCTAAGCTTAGTCTCGGTGGAGATAACAAGTTGATGCTGGTACTGGAGGATGGACTCCCCTATGACTATTTTGCCCAACATCCGGACAATAAGGCGCAGCTGGAGAATGTTCTGGCTGACTTTATCGGTAAAGAAGTAGAGGTCACTATCCAGAGTGTAAAGACCAAACAGGAATTTACCGAGAATTATGTGGACTTATCCAGTATCATCCATATGGAGATTGAAGAGGAAGATTAAGACTTGTGCTTGCATACCGGTCTTGATATAGTGTAAACTAATAGCAATATATATTTATTTTTGGAGGACTTAAAAAATGGCAAAACGTGGTGGTTTTCCTGGAGGAGCAATGCCGGGGAATATGAATAATCTGATGAAGCAGGCGCAGAGAATGCAGCGTCAGATGGAAGAGGGACAGAAGGAGTTAGAGACCAAGGAATTTACTGCATCAGCAGGTGGCGGAGCAGTGGAAGTAACCGTGTCCGGCTCTAAGGAAGTATTACGTGTCAAGCTTTCCGAAGAGGTGGTAGACCCTGAGGATATCGAAATGCTTCAGGATTTAATCGTTGCAGCAACCAACGAAGCATTAAAGCAAGCAGAAGAGGCAAGTGCTCAGTTAATGGGTAAGATGACCGGTGGATTAGGAGGATTTCCATTCTAATGGAAATGTATAGTGGCCAAATCGGAAAGTTAATAGAGGAATTGGCTGCCTTGCCGGGAATCGGTAATAAATCGGCGCAGAGACTGGCCTTTCATCTGATAAATATGCCGAAGGACAAGGTAGATCGTCTGGCTCATGTGATGATGGAAGCCAGAGAAGGGGTTCGTTATTGTAAGGAGTGCTTTACTTTGACAGATAGAGACGTATGCCCGGTCTGTGCCAATGCATCCCGCAACCATAAGCTGATTATGGTGGTAGAGAACACCAGAGATCTGGCGGCGTATGAGAAGACCGGAAAGTATGAGGGAGTATACCATGTGCTCCATGGAGCAATTTCTCCCATGCTGGGAATAGGCCCGTCGGATATTAAGCTGAAGGAACTGATTGCGCGTCTTGAAGGAGAAGTGGACGAGGTGATTATTGCAACTAATTCCAGTCTGGAAGGTGAGACGACAGCGATGTATATCAGTAAGCTGATAAAACCCACCGGGATAAAGGTAACCAGGATCGCCAGCGGTGTGCCCGTAGGCGGTGATTTAGAGTACATCGACGAGGTGACGCTGCTAAGGGCGTTGGAGGGTCGTATTGAATTGTAGGAGATGAGGAAATGGCAATTACTAAGAGAAGTTTTGGTGTGACATCAAAGGGAGAGCAGGCAACTCTTTATACCCTTGTAAATTCCAAGGGAATGAAGGCTGATGTCACAGATTATGGTGCAATTTTAGTTAATTTATTTGTTCCGGATAAGAATGGTAATGTGGAAGATGTGGTGCTTGGTTTTGACAGCGTGGAAGGCTATGAGGGGAACCCCAGCTTTTTCGGCGCAACTATCGGACCCAGCGCAAACCGTATTGCAGGTGCAAAATTCTCTATTGATGGTGTAGAATATGCTCTTGATGTGAATGATGGTGTCAACAATCTGCACAGTCACAAGGAACTGGGATATCACAAATTGCTTTGGAAGGTGACCGCAGAGAGTGAGAACAGCATCACATTTACGATTGCTGATGAAGATGGTTATATGGGATTCCCCGGAAATAAGGAATTATCCTTAACTTACACTTTGGATGAAGAGAATGGAATTACACTTTCTTACTATGGTAAGAGTGATAAGAAGACGGTTTTGAATCCAACAAACCATACTTATTTTAACTTAGATGGACATGCAGCAGGCATTATTGAGGAACATATTATGCAGCTTGCAGCAAGTAATTATACTCCTGTAGTGGCAGGAGCAATCCCTACCGGAGAAATCGCTGCAGTGGCCGGCAGTCCTATGGACTTTACTGATGCAAAGGTGATTGGCAAGGAAATTGGCGCAGATATGGAGCAGCTGATTCTTACCGGTGGCTATGACCATAACTGGGTAGTTGACGGCTGGGACGGCACCTTAAGAAAGATTTCTACCGTTGTAGGCCCTAAGAGTGGCAGAGTGATGCATACATATACTGACCTTCCGGGCGTACAGTTTTATGCAGGTAATTTTATCGACCCTCAGGATGGTAAGAATGGTGCTAAGTATGGTAAGAGAAGCGGATTATGCTTAGAAACACAGTACTATCCTAATACTATTAACACACCAAACTTCCCGCCTTGCGTATTTGGAGAAGGTAAAGATTATAAGTCGGTAACCGTATATCGTTTTGAATAATCTGTCGACGGAAGAGAAATTTTAAGCGACAAAGAATACCATAATACCTCCCACAGGAGTGCTAAAGTAAGAGCAAAAATGTGGGAGGTATTTTTATGGAATTGCCTAAGAATATAACGCAAATCGGTGAAACTGACAAAAACAGCAAAATTTACATGGAAGACTATGTTGTTTCTTATATAAAGCAGCAAAGTAAAAAAGCGGCGGACAAGCAAATGGGAGTGGCGCTTTTTGGAAAGTGTAAGAAGGAAGAAAGTATGTCCTATTACTTCATATATGGTGCATGTATGGTGAATTACATTACCAAGGAAGTGAGACATTTATCAAGTGCACAGCTGCAGGAAGTGGAAAGGATTCGAAGAACTCACTTTGATGAATACCTCTTTATAGGATATTGCATTTTGGATGGAGATACGGTAGAAGGGGTCTATTTATATGAGAACGAAATCTGCAGATACATAAAGGGGTATGCATGCTTTTACGAGAAGAATGACAGCATGCTCAGTTTTATGGTGGAAAACCGGGAAAAGGAGTATGTACCAGAACAAGTGTCACGCATAAAATACGAGGAAGTCAGGGACAGGCAGCAGGAAAGAAAGCGCTTATTTGAGGAAAATAAAGGGATTGTAAGTATAAAGCCTGCGGAAAAGCAGGAGGGAGAAAGTAGTTTTTTTCCGGTTGCAGCGGTGCTGATGCTGGCTATATTGGGAGTGACAGCTGCAAGCTACTCTAACCCGGGAGAATTGGCAAATCGTATGAGTGCCGGGCTGGATACGCTACAGGCATGGTTTCAGGATGCAGGAGAGGAGGCTCTTCCGGCAGCAGCTGAGCACGTAGAAACCTTGGTGGCAGAATCGCAGCTGACAGAAGCAATTCAGAAGGAAAATGTAGTGCCGGAAGTGACGGTAACGGACGAACCTGTGCCTACCGCTACAGTGGCACCAACTTTAGCGCCGGAGATAACACCGGAACCTACACCGGAGATTACGCAGGCACCTGTTACGGAGGAGGTGGCTACTAAACCGGCGGAAGAATATACGATTCAGATAGGAGATACCTTGATTCAAATCTGTCGTAACCGCTACAGTGATGAGAGCATGGTCAAAACCGTATGCGAGATGAATGGAATCTCTGATCCCAATAATATTCAGGTGGGACAAAAAATTTTACTCCCTTAGTAGTCTGCAATGTGTTATACTAGGCAAGAGGTGAATGAATAAATGGCAGATTATCGAGATAAAATTCGGCGGTATCGAATGAGATACGTGTATCGGGTACTTCTGGTTATTATATGTCTTGGAATTCTTTTGACAATTATATATGTTCAGTATAAAAACCATATTTATACCGATTATGATGTGATTTCTACTATTGAGAAGAAGTCTGTGATTGGGACAACCAATGAGGTTCTCGGTTCCAATATACTGACATATAGCCATGACGGTGCCCAGTGTACGGATTCTTCGGGACAGGCATTGTGGAACCAGACCTATGAGATGCAGAACATATTGGTGGAAATCAGTGGTGATGTGGTGGCCATCGGAGACTATAACGGTCACGAAGTATATGTGCTGAATTCAGAGAAAAAAATGTATGAGATTGATACGACTATGCCGATACGAAGCATTGCGGTATCGTCTACCGGGAGAACGGCTGTAGCAGTGGCAGATACAAAGACAACATGGGTTTATATTTATGAGTCGGACGGTACTCAAAAGTATGAGATTAAGACCACTATGGAGAAAAGTGGTTATCCGGTGGCCTTTGGATTTTCTCCTAATGGGGAGCTTTTGGGACTTTCCTGTGTGTATGTAGATTCCGGTATTGTGAAATCCCAAGTGGCATTTTACAATTTTGGAGCGGTGGGAGAGAATAAGAGTGATTATCTGGTAAATGGTTATACCTATCATGATTCTATTATTCCTTATATTACATTCCTGCAAGATGGAAGTGCTGTGGCGGTAGGAGATGATAGAGTGGTATTCTATTGCGGAGAACAGATTCCCACGTCCTGTGCAGAATATTTGCAAGAGGACGAGATTCAGGGCGTATATAGCGGAAATGGATATCTGGGAGTGCTGTTACGTTCCGATCAGATGGAATCTGTGCATAAGATGATTATTTACAGTAAGGATTCAACCAATCTGGGGTCATATTACTTTAATACGGATTTTCATGATATATTCTTTACACAAAATTATTTTGTGGCATATGGAGACACGGAATGTTTAATCAGCACATACGATAATATAGAAAAATATAACGGTCCTTTTAACAAAACAGTGGAACTCATGATTCCGGTGGGAAATCCGGGTAGTTACAAGTTCACCCTGGTATCAAGTAATTCCATTGATGTGGTACAGTTTAAATAGGAGGAGATAAAATGGAGTTGAATTTACTATTTTTGATAGTGCTGCTGTTTCTTATATATAAGATAGCAGACGGATATAAAAAGGGGATGGTAAAGGAAATTATTTCGCTGGTATCTTTAGTGGTAATGTGCGTAGTAGTTCTTTTGATTGGTTCTGCATTATCTAATTATTTTGAACAAGAATTCTCCGGAATGGCAATTTCGATTATTTTGCTTATTTTGTTGGGAATTGCACATCACTTGCTTGGGGTGGTATTTTTCTCGGCTAAGATGATTGTAAAGCTTCCGCTAATCAGTTTTGTTGATAAACTTTTGGGCATTGTTGTAGGTGTGGCAGAGATTATATTGATTCTTTGGACTATCTATGCATTTATCCTTTTGTATGGTTGCGGAGAAATTGGACAGTGGATTTTAACCAATACACATAGCAGCCAGATTCTTACCATTGTATATGAGAATAATCTGCTGACCCCGATTATTGGCGAAGCAATCAACAATATCCCGGATTTGACAGAACTAATAGAGTTTGGAAAAGAACAGATTATGAAACAATAGTTATTTCAATTTTTTATAAATTGTAGTTGACAAATCTAAATAGAAATAATATACTAAAACTCCACCGCACAAAAAAGTTGTTCGGTGGAGAAAAATTTTTGAAAAAAGTTGTTGACATGAAGAAATGGCTGTGGTATATTAAATAAGCTGTCGCGTGAGTGACAACAACAAAATATGAACTTTGACAAATAAACAACAATGCAACCTTGAAAATTCTTTGAATAAATTTTATTTTCAAGAACGTTTAAAAGATGCAAATCTTTAAACCAGAAACAGTAATGCCAGATGATTAACTGGCAGGACGAACTTTTAACATGAGAGTTTGATCCTGGCTCAGGATGAACGCTGGC
>JAFUKH010000091.1 GCA_017467845.1 Lachnospiraceae bacterium
TCCGAACAGTCAAAGCTGTAATAGTATAGAAACAAATCCACAGTGCTTAATTATTATAATGGAGTATTCAAAATTTCCCAAGAATTGGGAGAAGGGAGAATAATCCAACTCCTCATTAGAGGATAATTGGATTATACGTGATGCGTATGAAAAATGATTTCAATTTTGAAGACTTAATGTCTTTTGGAATGTTCCTCTTAGCACTGCTGACATTCATTTTAACCTTGTTATATGCTACAATGGCCCCTTGGCATCTCCGGCTTTCAAATAAGTCAAAGCCATAAGAAAACACCAATCACCATAGAATGTCTCCATATCTGTTCTTAGTGTCTCATGTGCATATAATGCATTCATTACACCTAGACTCCAAATGCACGCTTGTAAAATCCAAGCGTGCATTGCATTATCAGCATAAGAGGGTATCATCATTATATAATTCTCTCATCCCCCGTATCATCACATTTTGCCTATGATTACACATATTATTTATTTCTTTCAGGGTATCTGCATATTCTCTAACTCTTGATGCCCCGCTTCTTCAGAAATACGGGGCACTAGAATTATTCCCATCATGCAGTACCCTTTTCCTCCTCTTTTTTCCCTGAAATCATCCTTTTTTTAGATTTTCCAGGGTATACAAAATGTGCAAACTTCCATATACCCCTGCCCCATAAATCTCGCATCATTCCTGTACAAAAAAGAGACTTCTGGAAGTCAATCCTCCAAAAGCCTCGCATCATCAAATATAAAACAGATTACTCTTCCAGTTTGTACCCCATGCCCCACACGGTCTTAATAATATTCCCCTTCTCTCCCATTTTACTGCGGAGTTTCTTTACGTGGGTATCAATGGTTCTTGCATCACCGAAGTAGTCATAATTCCAAACACTGTTCAGAATCTTTTCTCGTGATAATGCAATTCCCTTATTCTCCATGAAGTAGGTAAGTAATTCAAATTCTTTATAGCTTAACTCAATCGGCTGCCCATCAATGGTGACCTGATGTGCCACTTTGTCGATGATAATGCCTGCGTACTCCAGCGTATCGTCACTATTCCCCTGTCCGCTGCGGCGAAGAATCGCCTCGATGCGTGCTACGAGGATTTTCGGGCTAAAGGGCTTGGCAATATATTCGTCTACACCCAACTTGAAGCCGGTAAGCTCATCCTGCTCGTCGGTTCTGGCGGTCAGCATGATGATGGGCACCTGAGAAAAGGCGCGGATTTCTTTACATACCTGCCAGCCATCCATCTTGGGCATCATGACATCCAATACGACAAGTGCAATATCCTTCTCCTTAAAAAAGGTATCTACCGCCTGTTCACCGTCTCCTGCCTCCAATACGTCATAGCCGCTCTTTGTCAGGAAATCTTTTACAAGCTTTCGCATTCTGCTTTCATCATCTACAACTAATACTTTCAATCGTTCCATATACACAACCTACTCTTTCGTCTACATAAAGGCATTGTACAACACTTTTATGTAGAAATTGTGAAAATTACTCGCCGATTTTAAGCTTCAGTTCCTTTTCTCGGATTACCTGCTCACGCTCTGTAAGCTGCTGCTCCCAGGTTGCATAGCGATTTTCCAAGGCGGTCTCATAGTTCAGAATATTGGGATTATCGCTGCTTAAAGCCACGTAGAACATAAAGGCAACTGCCATGGCAAGAAGAACATTCAGCGAAATAGAGAAGGTTATTCCCCATTTACGCTTTGCAATCTCCTCCTTGGTATCCGGTCTGCGGATGTTTTTCACCGTACGTACCGGAATGGGTGTGATGCTCTTGCCCAGCTTGTCCTTATGGTTATTCAGGTAGTTCTGGAGATGCTTTAAATAAATAATGCCTACAGGAGTCCTGAATATCTGATCTGCTATGGCCTTTTCATAAATTGTATAGACCTGCTGCAGCTCTGAATAATTCAACTTTGACTCAATATAATCTACCTGCTTTTTTTCTTTTGTGGCAGTCTTGGCCTCTGCCTGATTTGGAAAAGAGAAGCCCTCCGCTTCAAATCCCTGCATATTCTGTGTATCCATAATCCCCTATTACATTCCTAAGAAGTTTCTTACTACGGACTGCATCTCGTTTACTTCACATACGTTGTCATGTACAATAGGTGCAGTACGGATTTCTTCGATTGCGTTTGGTACAGTTACATTTGCAATCTTAGAAAGTTCATCTACCAGCTCAAAATCTCCCTTTGCGCTCTCGCTCTGAAGAAGAGCCTCCATTACGCTTCTGGTGAACTTGAAAGGACTTGCGGTAGAAGCGATGACAGTCTTGGTCTCGTCCTTAGTATCCTTTACATATTTCTCATATACTGTTGCCGCTACTGCGGTGTGGGTATCGATAACATAGCCACAGTTTTCATATAATGCATGAATGGTCTCTGCGGTCTCCGCCTCGGTAGCATAGTTGCCGTAGAAGTCCTGAAGCTGCTCTTTCATATCCTCGGTGATTTCATACTTACCGTTACCGTTTAATGCCGCCATCAGTTCAGCATTCTTCTCAGCGTCATTGCCGGCAATACGATAGATTAATCTCTCTAAGTTGCTGGAGATTAAGATATCCATAGAAGGAGAGCTGGTCAACATGAACTCTCTGTTTCTGTCGTAGGTTCCGGTGCTGAAGAAATCATATAATACCTTGTTGTCGTTGGATGCACAAATCAACTTTGCAATAGGAACACCCATATTCTTAGCATAAAATGCAGCTAAGATATTACCGAAGTTACCGGTAGGTACTACTACATTGATAGACTCGCCGTCCTGAATCTTTTCTTCACTAAGAAGCTTTGCGTAAGAATATACATAATATACAATCTGAGGAACAAGTCTACCGATATTGATAGAGTTTGCAGATGAGAACTGGAATCCCTTTTCATCCATTTCCTTTGCAAGTTCCTTATCAGAGAAAATCTTCTTAACGCCGGTCTGTGCATCATCGAAGTTACCATGGATACCAACTACAAGTGTGTTGCTCTCCTTCTGGGTAACCATCTGCTTCTCTTGAATAGGGCTTACACCGTTCTTCGGATAGAATACGATGATTCTGGTACCTTCTACGCCTGCAAAGCCTGCAAGTGCAGCCTTTCCGGTATCACCGGAGGTAGCGGTTAAGATTACGATCTCATTCTTGATATTGTTCTTCTTTGCAGAAGTGATAAGTAAGTGTGGCAGAATAGATAATGCCATATCCTTAAATGCAATGGTTGCACCATGGAAAAGCTCTAAGTAATATGCGCCCTTAGCTTCTACAAGGGGAGCGATTACTTCGGTGTCAAACTTGCTGTCATAAGCTCTTTCGATACAGTTCTTTAACTCTTCTTCGGTAAAGTCAGTTAAGAACAGCTTCATTACTTCATAGGCAACTTCCTTGTAACTCATCTTAGAAAGCTCTGCCAAGCTCTTGTCCAATGCCGGAATATGGTCCGGTACAAATAAACCGCCGTCATCAGATAATCCCTTTAAAATAGCTGTTGAAGCTTTTACCGGGTTACCGCTTTTTCTGGTACTATTGTATAAAACTTCCATATTTTCCTCCTCATGTGTACAACCACATTTTAATATATTAGGTGGAGTATACCACAGAAAACACTTTAGCGCAATAACTCCTAAAAGAAAAACTCATGCCCGCCGTGCTTAAAAAGGAAGGTGAGATGTCTGTCAAACCAGCGCATATTGTCGGAATCTGCACTGGAACGGGCAGCGAAGTAAAGTGCGCCCTGAGATAAATCCTCCCCCGACAGTGCCCGATTCACCGCCTCAATGGTATCCTCCGACACCTCAACAGTATAATATCGTCCGTCCGCAACAGGTGAGAACTGGGTCACCTTTCCGTTTTTCTGAAAAATTACTTCCTCTATGGTGTCCGGGAATTTATCACTCTCCACCCGGTTAAGTACCACATTGGCTACCAGAATCTTTCCTTCTGTATCCTCTCCACCAGCCTCTGCCTCCACAATTCTAAGAAGCATCTCATACTCTTCCGCAGAAATATCACAAGGTAGAATTTCTCTGGTAATAGTTCCGTAATCAATCACCCGCTGCTGAGAGGAAACACTGGTGACAATGCCCAAGGTTTTCTCCCTATTATCAACCGTCACCTCCGCCTCTGCCCCATTATATGTAAAAGCTCCAACTAAGAGCAGCTGCATGAGCATGATGATTATAATGCCCTTACGACACATATTAGTCCCTCCTAAAAAAACAAACTATGCATACAATATATATATGGGACTTGTCCCGATTATATGCTATAATCATATAAGGATTTTTTAAGGAGACCAGTATGAACGGAGTATATACAGCGACCAAAAAAAACGGAGAAACATATTACCGTTCCTCCATTACGTATAAAAGAAAACATATCAGTCTGGGAAGCTACCACAATGAGCTCTTGGCTCATCTGGCTTATCGTGCTGCCGCAGGTATTCTTTCCCCAGATTCTACGGTCACTATCGAAGATTACCGGGATACCTCTGTTCTGGATTTCGAGAAGTGGGTCATACTGATTAATTTCCGTGATAATAATATTTATCTTGGGAATCCCATCTATGTAAGACCCAAGTTCTTCCTGTATTATCTCTCACCGGAGCATGTCCTGAAATTCGATACTGACGATTTATTCTATTACTCGTCCCACAAGATTATGTGTCGTGGCAATCACTATTTTGTTGCTGACTACGGCATGCAGGTGAATATTGCCTCCCGTTACGGTATTAAGAACTACGCCGTTCCCGGCAAGGATTTTGAATTCTTAAACGGAGACTCCTGCGACTTCCGCCGTGAGAATCTTCTTATTAAGAATACCTACCACGGTGTGCGCACTATTCAAGAGAAAGGTGTCTATAAATATGCTGTGCGCATTCATATCAACGGTTACTTCAAGGTAGGCGTGTATAGCGACATTACCCACGCAGCCATTGCATATAATAAGGCCGTCGATGTCCTCCATCAAAACGGCCTTAAGAAAAACTATAGTATTAATTATGTGGACTCCGTATCTCCCAGAGAATATGCTGAAATCTACTCTTCTCTGAAAATCTCCAAAAAGATTTTGGAATACAAGCCATCCACTTAAGAAGGAGTGTCACTGAGTGCGTCTATGCCCTCTTAAATTACTTCTCCGAATAATCGATAAAGCTGATGTTCATATTGGTATATCCGGAGATTCCATCCACCATCCCGGTATCAGAGTACTGCCACATGGTAAACTGGTATGGATAATCCGGAATATCCTGATGCTGTGAAAGCCATACATCATACTCGGTTAGTCTTGACATATCAATCTCTGCCACAAGCCATTCCTTGTCTCCGTAAAGCATGGGCAGGTAGCCTGCTGCTTTAATTGTTTCAAGGAATTTTTTGGTAATGGTTGTCTTATCTGCCTTAGATGCCACACGCTCAATTCGGGCGGTATCATTGTCCACATAATCCATTATCATTGCCACCGGATATTCAATATCAAATCCCTGAAGATTCTGAATCACCAGATTCGCTTCTTCCTCTGCCTCTGCCTCATTGATTGCCTGGGAGAAAAAGTATACCCCAACGTCTAGTCCCGCATCGGAAGCCCGCTTCACATTCTCGGTAAAATACTCATCCAAAATAAGCTGACCGCTGCCGTATCCTCTGGCACCGGCACGCACCATAACAAAGTTTATACCATCCTTCTTTACCTTATTGAAATCAATATATTCTTCATCCTCCGATACATCAATTCCCACATAAGAAATCTGCTTACTGTCCACATAATATTTCATTCGGTCTGACTGACATACCAGCATGGTAAAATCGTATTCATGCTTGGGTAGATAAGGACTAATCAAAACCCACTCTTCTTCACCATCTCTGTTTAATATCTTCGTATGCTTTCCGTCTTCGCTGGGAGCCAGCACCTCTACAGTCGCCTTTGGAGCCTCCGTAGGCTTCGGTGTGGCAGTAGGTTCCGGATACAGATCCCAAAAATCAAAGTCTTCCGGGGAAGCATTGGAGTCCCCAATCAGCTCCTTGGTATCGGGATATCCGTCGTCACTATCTGCCTGACTACTTGCTACGGGCAAAGTTTTATTTCCTCCATCCAGCATATCTGAATTCAAAAATAACACAAATGCCAATAAAAGGAGCACAAAGCTTACTACAATCACGATTGCAGATACGATACTCGGTGTTAATCCTTCTCTCTCTTCTCTTTCATCGGGAAGTCTCATCCTCGCGCCCCTCCTTTCTAAATCTAGTTTACTCTTGTACTATCGCCTTCTTCGGACACTTTTGGATACAGGTTCCGCAGGAAGTACATTTCTCATAATCAATAACTGCATGGAAATTCTCCACCTTAATTGCCTCAGACGGACAATTCTTTACACAGATTCCGCAGCCGATACAAGCTACGTCACAAGCCTTCATCGCTACAGGTCCCTTGTCTGTGGAAGAACATGCCACCTTTACAGTTGCCTTCTTCGGTACTAAGGAAATCAGTTTCTTTGGACATACCGCAATACACTTACCGCATGCCTTACATGCTTCCTTATCTACCACAGCCACACCATTCACCACATGAATGGCATCAAAAGGACATACCTTCACACAGGTTCCATAACCCAAACATCCACTGTTACATCTCTTAGGACCGCCGTTTGGTACAAATGACAGCATACGGCAATCCTCAGCTCCGGTGTATTCATAATCTGTCTTAGCTTTCTCACAGTCACCCTGACAGTGTACAAATGCCACCATTGGCTCACTTGCTTCACTGGCAACACCCATGATCTCCGCAATGGCGTTTCCAACCTTTTCACCGCCTACCGGACAGGCATTGACAGGAGCCTCACCCGCTACAATCGCTGCAGCAAGACCGGAACAGCCCGCATATCCGCAGCCACCACAGTTATTTCCGGGAAGAGTGCCTAAAATAGCCTCTTCTCTCTCATCTACTTCTACTTTAAATTTGATACCGGCAATACCAAGGAACAAACCAATAAAAATACCGATGGCTCCTACAATACCTGCCGCAATAAGAATTCCTAAAGCCATATGTGCACCTCCTTACAAAAGTCCGGAGAAGCCACAGAAAGCAATTGCCATAAGTCCTGCAGTTACCAGAACGATAGGCATGCCCTTGAAGCTTTCAGGAACATCATTGTACTGAATTTTCTCACGAATACCGGCCAAAATAATGATAGAAATCGTAAAACCTGCGGATGTAGCAAAACCATTCACCACACCAGCCAAAATGCCGTATTCCTTCTGCACATTGGTAAGTGCCACGCCAAGAACCGCACAGTTGGTGGTAATAAGCGGAAGGTATACACCCAGTGCCTCATACAAAGCCGGAAGTGCCTTACGCAAAAACATTTCTACAAACTGTACCAACGCTGCAATTACTAAAATAAAGCAGATTGTCTGGAGATATTCAATGCCTAAAGGTACTAAAAGAAACTTGTACATTACACCCGCAACTGCACTTGCAAGGGTAATAACGAAAATAACGGCCACACCCATTCCCACTGCGGTGTTGGTCTTTTTAGAAACACCAAGGAAGGGACAGAGTCCTAAAAACTGACTAAGTACTACATTACTTACCAGAGAAGAACTAATTAAGATAATAAGCAAATCTTTTACAGTTTCCATTTAATTCTCCTCCTTTACATCTTTTTTATCTAACTCAACTGTTGCTTCCGTAGTGTCATAGAATCGCTTGCCGCAGCCCTTTTCGCCACAGTTCATACAATCCTCGCTACAACCGGAACCAATCTTGCTGGTGTCCTTTCCCTTCTTAGCCCCACTAATCTTAATATAGTTTTGAACCGCAGTAAGGGTTGCAAGTACGAAGAACGCACCCGGAGCAAGTACAAAGATACCGATCGGAGTATAGCTTTCCGGCATCACACGATAACCGAATACCTCACCTACGCCCAGAAGCTCTCTGAAACCACCGATTAAGGTAAGTGCTATGGAGAAACCAAGTCCCATACCCACACCATCAAATAAGGACGGAATTGGTGAATTAAAGTATGCATAACTCTCTGCACGGCCTAAAATGATACAGTTTACTACAATCAGCGGAATGTAAACACCCAACGCATCATTTAATGAAGGCAGATACGCCTTTAATAATAACTCTACCACTGTTACGAAAGATGCAATAATAACGATAAATGCAGGAATACGTACCTTATTCGGAATAATGTTTCTCATAAGAGAAATAATCATATTACTGAGGGCAAGTACTGCCGCAGTGGTAAGTCCCATGCCCAAACCATTCATTGCAGAAGTGGTAACCGCCAAAGTAGGACACATACCCAGCGTTAATACGAAGGTAGGATTCTCTTTGATAATACCGTTTACCAAACGTTCTGTTACATTTGATTTCCCTGCCATACTACCTACCTCCTTCCGCTAACTCTTCTGTTACAACTCTAACCGCACCATTTACTGCATTTACCACAGCGTCACTGGTAACAGTTGCGCCGGTGATGGCATCAATCTCAGAAGGTGCTGTACTTCCGTTCTTTGTAACGGTAAATGCTACTGCATCCTTGCCTGCAAACTGAGGTACCAATACCTCTTCCGCATTCATACCAAGACCCGGAGTCTCAGCGATTTCCAGAATGGATACACCACTTACTTTTGCCTCTGCAGAAATACCTACATAAATAACAATATTGCCGCCGTAGCCTTCCTTCGTGGTAGACTCTACTACATATCCCTTTGTAGAACCATCCTGGGCAAGTGCCTTGAAAATCGTTCCGATTTCTACACCGGTATCTTTAAGTTCAGTAGTCAACTGCGCAGTAGGAATATACCCAGTCTCTTCAAAGGTCACGTCCGTCTCTCCCGGGAATACTGCCGCACAGGCTTCCTGGATTGCCCTCGCTTCCTGAGCCGCAATGGGAGCCTTGGTAATCTGATAAACAAAGCCCAGAATAAGTCCTGAAATCAAGGTAATTGCAAATAAAATCACCGCATCCTTCAGCATCAAAGAAATGTCTTTATTCTTATTTTCCATTCTTCGCACCTACCTTTCCGCCAAAAGGAACAGGCATTGTGAATTTCTCAATCAAAGGTGTAACAATGTTTCCTAAAATAATTGCATAGGATACACCCTCTGCAGATGGTCCGAAAATACGGAAAATACCGGTCATAATACCCAGGAAAATACCAAATACAATCTGTCCCTTGCCGGTAATCGGTCTTGTTACATAGTCGGTTGCCATAAAGAAAGCACCGAGCATCAGACCACCACCGGATAACTGTGCTGACATATACTGCAGGTCAAATCCCCTGCCACCAAATACAAGCACAAAAATTGCAAAGGATACAATATAACTTCCCGGAATCTTAAGGTCAATAATCCCTGCCATAATTAGGACACATGCACCGAACACAATGGCAATCATACTTGTCTCACCAATGGTTCCGGCAGTCTTACCGATAATCATATCCGTTACGTTTACCACCCCACCGGCCTTTAATGCAGCCAAAGGTGTGGCTCCGGTATATGCGTCACAGGTAAAGTCGGTCATCAGTGCCGGGAAGGAAATTAGTAAGAAGCATCTTGCTGCAAGAGCAGGATTCATAAAGTTCTGACCTAAGCCCCCGAATAACATCTTAACTACTAAAATAGCAAATACGCTACCCATTGCACCAATCCAAAGGGGGGCACTTACCGGCAGATTAAGTGCCAGTAAAAGTCCGGTTACCACAGCAGATAAATCGCTGATAGTCTGCTTCTTACGGATTAATCCGAATACAAACTCTGTCAGCACTGCTGAGCCCACAGTAATCAGCACATGGAACAGTGCACGAATTCCAAAATTATAAATACCAAATCCTGTTGCCGGCATAAGTGCAAGCACCACCATCATCATAATACCGTTGGTGCTCACCTTAGAACGCACATGAGGATTGGACGATACTTTGTACATTTTCATTTCTTCACTCATCTTCCCATCCTCCTACTTTTTCTTCTTCGCCAACTGGATTTTTCTCATGGATTTAATCTCCTGAGTAAGTGGTCTCTTGGCCGGACACACGAAGCTGCAGCAGCCGCATTCACAGCATTCCATACCATTTAAGGAAAGGAAGCACTCCTCGTCAAAATGCTCTGCCGCACTTGCGACCTTACTAGGCACAATTCTACCCGGACATACCTCTACGCAACGCCCGCAGTTGATACATGGTCCCGGCTCACTTGCAGATACCTCGTCATGAGTCAGACATAAAAGTGCAGTAGAAGTCTTGGTAGATGGCACGTCCAAACCAAACATACTAAAGCCCATCATAGGACCGCCACAGACAATCTTCTCCGGCTGAGTCTTAAAGCCCCCTGCTTCTTCTACCAGCTGGGCATAGTTCATACCGATTCGAATCTTGAAGTTCTGAGGACTTACAATAGCATCACCGGTAACCGTAACCACTCTCTCCATGAGCGGTCTTCCCTCCATTACTGCTCTGTAAATTGCGCAGATAGTATCCACGTTATTTACTACGCAGCCCGCATCTGCCGGTAACATCTTAGAATTAATCTGTCTGCCGGTAGTTGCATAAATAAGGGTACGCTCTGCACCCTGGGGATACTTGGTTTTTAGGGACTTAACCACGATGCGTGGCTCGTCCTTGGTCAGATCTCTTAAAATCTTGATACAATCCGGCTTATTGTCCTCTATCGCAAGAATACCAAGAGCATTGTCAAAAAGCTTAAGAACAATCTTAAGACCTCCCACAACCTTCTCCGGTTCCTCCATCATACGGCGATAGTCGGATGTGAGATAAGGCTCACACTCTGCACAGTTGGCAATTACGTAATCAATCTTCTCCGGCTCCTTTGGAGAAAGCTTGATAAATGTAGGGAAGCCTGCGCCACCCATACCAACAATACCGGCCTCTTTCACTGCGTTTACAATATCTTCCTTGGTCATCTGCTCCAAAGGCTTTAACGGCTTTAACTCTACTTCCTCGTAAAGTTCATCATTCTCCACGACGATACTCATTACGCTGTCGCCTGTTACAACTCTTCTTGGTTCGATATTTTTAACGGTACCGGATACCGTAGCATAAATTGGCGCTGATACAAATCCGGTCGCCTCTGCAATCTTCTGTCCTACAAGAACTCTGTCGCCCTTTGCGACAATTGCCGTTGCAGGAGCTCCAATGTGCTGGGACAGAGGATATACCATGTCCCCTTTAGGCAATACGGTCTTAATTGGTTTATCCTTAGATAAATCCTTACCATCATATGGGTGTACACCACCAATAAAGGATGCTCTTGCCATATTTCTCCTACCTTTCTCTAATTGTTGTGTGTATTTATCTTTTAATTTTACTATTTTTTCAAACAAAATACTACAGATTTTTATGATTTTATGGTACGATTATTAAGAAAAGAATTTTAATGAAATGGAGTCAGGTATGAAATCGGTTTGTGCAAAGATTGAGAATTTTGATATCGCTTATCCTTTAGAGCGGCATCTGCCTTTAGATAAAGCACTTTTTCTGGATATTGAAACCACAGGCTTCACTGCAAAGGGCGCATATCTTTACTTAATTGGCTGTGCTTTTTACAGCGGTGAGAGCTGGTATATCCGCCAGTGGTTTGCAGAAAGCTACGAGGACGAAAAGGCAGTGCTTGAGTCGTTTTTTGACTTTGCCAAGGATTATCGCTATTTAATCCATTTTAACGGTAATAATTTCGACCTGCCGTTTATCACCCAGAAGTGCCAGCTTCTAGACCTTCCCTACAATTTTGATGAGTATGAGGGGCTTGATATTTACAAGCGCATTTCTCCCTATAAATATTTCTTAAAGTTGCCAAACTGTAAGCAGAAAACTATCGAAGTCTTCCTTGGTCTTGATAGAGAAGATACTTTCAGCGGCGGCGAATTAATTGGTATCTACCATGATTATGTAAAGAATCCTACGGAATACGCTCAGGACTGCCTGCTTCTGCACAACTTTGAAGATATAAAGGGCATGCTGGAAATCCTACCGGTACTGGCCTATTATGACCTGTTCCACAGCGAAGTGAAAGCAAGAAAGGTACAGGCCAACTCTTACAAAGACATCTCCGGAGGCAGGCATCAGGAGCTGTTAATGACGATTGTCTTCCCGGTTCCTCTCCCACAGGAAATCTCCTGCGCATGGGGCAACCTTTACTTCAAGGGCAACGGCACCGAGGGCCAGATTCGTGTTCCTATCTACGAGGAAGAGTTGAAATACTTCTACTCTAACTACAAGGATTACTACTACCTCCCCGCAGAGGATGTGGCCCTCCATAAATCCGTAGCCAGCTTCGTGGATAAGGATCATCGCATCCAGGCCACCAGCGCTACCTGCTACACCAGAAAGTTCTCTTCTTATCTGCCTCAGTGGGATTATGTGATTGAGCCATTCTTTAAGAGGGAATACAAGAGCAAAGAGCTTTTCTTTGAGGTAACGGACGAGCTCAAGCGTGACAGACCGGCATTTACTAAGTATGCTAATCATATATTGTCTGTTTTGAAGCAGAACTATTAAAAATAAAAGCTGTGAATTTCTTTCGAAATTCACAGCTTAATTTTTTGTTTTAAACCTTTTCGTAGAAGAAAGAACTCTTTCTACTATACCCAATATCACGGTGATTAATAATCTGTTCGGTACTACCGATGAACAAGAATCCACCCGGTTTTAAATTCTTCTGGAACTTCACGAACACCTCGTCCTTTGCTTCCTCTGTAAAGTAAATCAATACATTTCTGCACACGATTAAATGACAGTCGGAAGGATAAGTATCCTTTAATAAATTGTGTTCCTTAAACTCTACACGAGCCTTGATTTCATCGGAAATCTTGTAGGAAGGACCTACCTGGGTAAAGTATTTCTTCTTAAATTCCTCCGGAACAGAAGCGATACTCTTGGCATTATAAAGTCCCACCTTAGCCTTTGCAATAACCTGCTTATCAAGGTCTGTAGCGATAATCTTAATCTGATTCAGTGGTACATGCTTGGAAAGCGCCATAACCAAAGAATATGGCTCATCGCCTGTTGAGCAGGCAGCACTCCAAATCTTTAAGTTCTTGCCGAATTTCTGGATTAACTCCGGGAAAATCTGCTCGTCCAACATCTTCCACTGATCAGGATTACGATAGAACTCGGAAACATTGATTGTAATATAATTTACAAATTCCTCAAACAGTTCTTTATCATCCTTCAAACCCTGAACGTATTTATCGTATCCTTCGATTTTATGCTTTGCAATCAACGTATCAATGCGTCTCTTCATCTGCTTCTCTTTGTAAGCATTCAAATCAATGGATGTTAAAGCAAACACTTGCTTTTTAAAGTACTCGTAATCGTATACCATACCTACTCACCAAGAAAATTATTCAGCATCTTCTGCAATCACTGCATCGATATCTACAGATGCAACATCTGCATCATCCTCTTCCTTTGCTTCAGGAGCATACATAGCCTTAACACTTAAAGAAATCTTCTTATCTGCTTCGTTGAAATCTACAACCTTAGCAGTGATTTCATCGCCAACCTTAAGCACGTCTGAAGGCTTCTCAATATGATCCTTAGAAATCTGAGAAACGTGAAGTAATGCATCCACTCCAGCCTCTAACTCAACGAATGCACCGAAGTCAGTCATTCTTGCAACCTTACCGGTTACTTCCATACCAACTGCGTACTTCTCAGCTGCATCCTTCCAAGGATTAGCATCGTCAAACTTTAATGAAAGAGCAATCTTGTTGCCGGTGATTTCCTTAACTAATACGTCAAGCTTATCACCAACCTTAAATACCTTCTTAGGATGCTCAACTCTTCCCCAGCTCATCTCTGAAATGTGGAGTAATCCGTCAGCACCGCCTAAATCGATGAATGCACCGAAATCGGTAACATTCTTAACGGTTCCTTCTACAACATCGCCTTCTTTAATCTTCTCGAATAATTCCTTCTGAAGCTCAGCCTTCTTAGCTGCAACGAGCTGTCTTCTGTCACCGATATATCTTCTTCTCTTAGGATTGTACTCAGTAACAACGAACTGGATTTCCTGTCCTGCATACTTAGATAAATCCTTCTCATAGCTGTCTGAAACAAGGCTTGCAGGAATGAAGATTCTTACTTCGTCAACTACTACGCTTAAGCCACCTTCTAATACCTGTGCAACAGTTGCAGTTAAAACTTCCTTGTTGTTGTATGCTTCTTCGATTCTCTTGTTTCCTCTGTCAGCTGCAAGACGCTTATAAGTTAATACAACCTGTCCTTCGCCATCGTTTACTTTGAGGACTTTAACCTCCATAGTGTCGCCTACTTTTACAACAGTGGTAAGGTCAACGCCAGCTTCGTTAGTATACTCGCTTCTGGTAAGGATACCATCTGACTTATAACCGATGTTTAAGACAATCTCTTCAGGCTTAACATCGATAACTGTACCTTCAACTACCTCTCCTGTATGAATAGTCTTTAATGATTCTTCCAACATTTGTTCAAAAGTTAATTCTGACATAATTTTGAACCTCCTCGATTAATTTGTTTGGGGTGGAAGCCCCTGCTGTAATTCCCACTAGTGAGGTAGATTTAGGTAGTTCTAAATGCAAATCATCCAGTGTTTGTATAAAATAGGTATTCGCACACTCGCCACTGCATATTTCATACAGCTTTCTTGTATTGGAACTGTGCTTACCTCCTATTACGATCATAACATCTGCCTTAGCTGCAAGCTCTCTTGCCGCAGTCTGCCTTTCCTCTGTCGCATTGCAGATAGTATTCACGACACTATCATTGTAACCTTTTTTTCGAAAAATTTCAACTATATGTTGAAATTTATTGTAGTTAAATGTCGTTTGGGAAACTATACAGATTTCTTTACCCTCGGGGGGATTAAAATTTTCTGCCTCTTCCTCTGTCTCCAGCACCTTTACGGGTCCTTCACACCAGCCTACAATCCCTTCCACCTCCGGGTGTCCCGGATTACCTACAATGATAATATATTTCCCCTCACGGCTGGCTTTACTGACAATATTATGGATTCTTTTTACAAAAGGACAAGTAGCATCCACACATTCCACACCACGACTTTCCAGAATGTCATATATCTCCTTTTCTACGCCGTGAGCACGAATAATAACCGTCCCCGCTGTAAGAGCCTTCAGTTCCTCTTTATTCTGAATTACCTTAACGCCCTTCTCTTCTATATCCTTCACAACTTCTTCGTTATGAACAATGGGTCCAAATGTATAAATCGTCTTTCCCGTATCAATCTGTTCATACACCTGGTCAACCGCACGCTTTACACCAAAACAGAATCCCGCACTTTTTGCAAGTACTACTTCCATGAAACAGAGTTACCCCTTTCTCTTTTTTCCGCTATCTGGATAATGGTATCCACCACTTCCTCGATAGTCATATAGGAGCTGTCCACAAAAACCGCATCCTCTGCCTGCTTCAACGGAGAATTTTCGCGATTCATATCGCGATAATCGCGGTCCTCAATATCTGCCTGGATTTTTGCCAGGTCGCACACCTCGCCCTTCGCAGTCAGCTCATCATATCTTCTCTTAGCTCTCACCGCGCTGCTTGCGGTAAGGAAAATCTTGGCATCCGCATCCGGAAGCACACAGGTACCGATATCTCTTCCATCCATAATACAGTCACTGGATGCCGCCAGCTTTTTCTGAAGTGCCACAAGCTGTGCACGAACCTCCTTAATCACGCTGACTTTCGATGCCGCATTACTTACCTCTTCCTTGCGAAGATGAGCATTTACATTCTCTCCATTTAAGTATACTACCTGTACGCCATCTTCATACTTAATGGTAATATCGGCATTTTTACAGTTTTCGATTACCTTTTCTTCATCCTCAATATCAATTCCCATACGCACCATATACAGTGCCATGGCGCGATACATAGCACCGGTATCCACGTAAATCAATCCTAATCTTTTTGCTACCTGCTTTGCAATTGTACTTTTTCCTGCACCCGCAGGGCCATCTACTGCAATATTAAAGCTCATTCTCTTATCCTCCATCAATCAATTCAACTATCCCTTTGTCCTGCGTTACTACCTGCAAGATATCCCGTTGACCAGGCAATCTGTAAATTATATCCTCCCGTCAACGCATCCACATCCAGCACCTCGCCCGCAAAATAAAGTCCGCACAACACCTTTGACTCCATAGTGGACGGATTAACTTCCTTGACGGATACACCGCCCTTGGTAATAATTGCTTCTTTAAAATCTCTTACTCCATCAATGGTAAGGGGTATATTCTTAATCAGCTCCACAAAGCTCTTTCTCTCTTCTTTGGTAATCTCATTCACCTTTTTCTCCGGGTCAATTCCCGAAAGCTTCACCATCACCGGAATAAGCTTAGATGGGAACAGGTGACTTAAGGCGTTACGAAACTGCTTATTTTTACTCTCTTCAAAATCACGAAGCACACGCTTATCCAGCTGTTCTAAGGTAAGTGCCGGTTTTAAATCCAGATAGCACATGCAATCCCCCTTCGCCTTACTTACATAATAGCTGCTGGCACTTAAGGCCAGGGGACCACTGATACCGAAATGGGTAATCAGCATTTCACCAAATCCACTGTAAATCTCCTTCTTGCCACACTTTAGGGTAAGGCTCACATTCTTAAGAGACACCCCCATAGCTTCCTTACACCAGTCCTCCTTCATATTGAAGGGCACCAGAGAAGGCTTACAATCTACCACCTTATGGCCCACTTTCCTGGCAAAACGATAACCATCTCCGGTAGAACCTGTGGACGCATAAGAAATACCACCGGTAGCAATAATCACAGCATCCGCATATTCCTTCTTACCATTGGATAATAAGACGCCCATGGCGCGGCTTTCTTCCGTCATCAATTCCTTTACCTCAGTATTTAAACGTATTTCCACGTTACGCTTCTTTAGCTCTCTCTGAAAAGCAGCAATAACATCGGAAGAATGGTCACTTACCGGAAATACTCTGTCTCCACGCTCCACCTTTAATGGGCATCCTGCCTTTTCCAAGAAGTCCATCACCATGTTATTATCGTAGGTGTAAAAGGCACTATATAAAAATTTTTCATTGGTCATTACATTGGCAAAAAGATTCTCCATATCCCCCGCATTGGTTACATTACATCTGCCCTTTCCGGTGATAAACAGCTTCTTTCCCAGCTTCTCATTCTTTTCCAAAAGAAGCACCTTACTGCCTTGGTCAGCCGCCGCAACAGCCGCCATCATTCCGGCAGCTCCGCCGCCGATTACGATTACTTTCTTCAACTTTATTCCTCTTTTCGCAGAGAATAATCCAGCATTGGTTCATTATCAATGAAATTAATCTCGTCATTTAAGTATACCTGATAATTGTTCCAGGTGTCCTCCAGCATCTCCAGATTCTTCTTCACCTCTTGAGGACACTTCAGGCACAGTGCCACTACAAGGGCGTTAATAACACTTAAGGGTGCTACCAGAGAATCCACAATGGACACCATATCGCTTCTCGCAAATAAATTACAGGAAGAATATAAATTCATGGGTGAATGTGCCGAATCTGTAATGGCAATCACCTTGGCATTCCTATCATTGGCAAATTCCATGGCCTTTAAGGTTCTCATGGAGTACCTTGGGAAGCTGATTCCAATAAACAAATCCTCGCTGTCAATGTGAATCATCTGTTCAAAGGTCTCACTGACACTGGTGGTATTAAGGAGCTTAACGCCCCCGCGAATCATATTCAGGTAAAAGTGCAAAAAAGACGCCAGCGGTTCATTGCTTCTAAGACCCATAATATAAATATTTTTCGCTGCCAAAATCGTATCCACAGCGGACTCAAAAGCAGTCGGATCCAGATTCTCCAGCGTATCCTGAAGCTTCTCCATATCAGCAGTAAGTACCGCCGCAAGGATTTCCGACTGAGAGCTTTTCCCATACTTTGCATCAATCTTCTGCACCGTACTCAGCTTACTCTTTACACACTCCTCCAGAGCCTTCTGAAACTCCGGATACCCCTCATAACCAATACCCGCTGCAAAACGCACCACAGTAGATTCACTGATTCCCAGCTCTTCTCCCAGCTTAGCTGCCGTCATAAATACCGCCTGATCATAATGCTCTGTTATAAAGGTTGCCACTTTTTTGTGGCTCTTACTCATTTTATTAAAACGTTCCTCAATTCTGCTTAAAATATCAAATTGCTTCTCCATTTGCGTCTCTCCCCAACACCTTTACATTTTGGTAAAACCGTCGTATGTCTGTTCCAACAACTCTAAGGTCTGCACATTTGATAAGTCATAGTTATTTGTCAAAGTAAGGCATGCAGCACCATGGATAAAAATCCACATTTTATTGAAGATATCCTCCGGCTCTTCACAGCCCTGCACTCTGGCAAGATTGATTTCATAGACCACGTTCCCATTATCACCGTTTAGGATTTCATACATGCTTCTCTTTCCCATTCCACCGGATAAAAACAGCAGTTCAAAAAGCTTTTTCTCTTCCTTCGCAAAAGAGATATAGGCTACTCCCAGATTGGAAAAAGGTCTTTTCCCGGTACGTGGAAACAGGCTGAGATAATCCTGAAAATACTGTACCGCCTTATCATACACCGCATCCCAAAGCTCTTCCATATTCTTATACACACGGAAAATAGGCTGCGTAGAACACCCAACCTTTGCAGCCACCTTTCTTGCAGTAATATTTTGAAATCCCTCTTCCCTCATCATTGCAAAGGAAGTATCCAGAATCATATCAATCGTTACACTTTCCTTACGTGCCATGATTACCTTCCCTTTCTTCACGCCACACAACTATAACACTTGTTATTTTACAAGATAACCCTCTTCTTGTCAAGAAAAGAGGACTGCCACACTTTGCAGCGCAACTGTCCTCCATTATCCATCTTATATTCCCTTTGGTAAAAAGTCCTTCTCTCTCATAGTGTATCTGATATCATCATCAATCATCTGAATCATCACTTCCGCAAATACCGGGTCAAACTGGCTGCCTTTACCGTTTTCCAGTTCCGAACGCACTACCTCCTGGGGAAGAATGTCACGATAGCTTCTCTTAGAGGTCATGGCATCGTAGGCATCTGCCACACCAATGATACGGGCATACTCCGGAATGTCCAGTCCCTTTAAGCCATCCGGGTATCCGGTTCCATCAAAACGTTCATGATGCCATCTGGCTCCCACCATAATGTCCGGAATCTGCTGAATGGTTTTTAAGATATCACTGCCGATTTTGGGATGTTGGCGAATAGCCTCATATTCCTCTTCCGACAGTTTGTCCCGTTTATTAATAATGGTGTCCGGAACACCAATCTTACCAATATCATGAAGAAGTCCCATGTGATATATTTCTTTCTGCTCACGCTTGGACATACCGCAACGTCTGGCAATTTCTTTAGAATACATCGCAACGCGCAGTGAATGACCATTGGTATACCTATCCTTTGCATCAATGGTACTTGCCAGTGTCTTCATGATTTCTTCAGACAATTGCTCCACCTGGCGTCTTCGGTCCTCTGCCCTACGGGTCTGCTCTTCTACTTCAAATTGCAAGAATTTCTGCAACCGGGTCAGCTTCAGAATTCTACTCACACGCTGCAGCATTACCTGACTGATAATGGGCTTTGTAATAAAGTCCATGGCTCCCAATTCAAAGCAGCGCACTTCATTATCCCTATCTCCGTCTGCCGTAAGCATCACTACAGGAATCTCTTTCCAAACCGAATCCGCTTTCAGACGACGAATCACTTCAAATCCATTCATTACCGGCATATGAAGATCCAACAGAATCAAATCCGGAATCTGCCTTCTAAGGTACTCAAATGCAGCCTCTCCGGAATTGACACACTCCACCTGAAAACTTTCCTTCAGCATATCCTTAACGACTTTTAAATTAAATTCCGAATCATCAATAACCAAAATTAATTGTCCCATTGCATACCACCCCAGAAAAAAATATACACAATCTATTTTACACGAAATAGTACTTTAGGGCAACAAAAAAACGCCACTTTCGCGCATTACTTCGTAACGCGCTCACTGCGGCTTTCGCCGCATATTCAGAAATAAAAAAACAGGAAAGAACATAAATGCTCTTTCCTGTATCTTTATTTCCGAATGCGTGGCTCAATGCTTACACTGGGTAAGCTCCGTTCTTGCCATCAGCAACTGTCTGGTCAACAGAAGTCTGCTGTGCCTGACGATACTTGAAGAAGTCCGTAGCAACCTGTGGGAATAAAGCGTATGATAATACGTCTTCATCCTGCTGCTTCCACTCTGCCATCTCAGCTTCTAACTTATCTAACTCGTTAGGAATAGTATCTGCGAAACGACAGGTAATTCTCTCTTCACCAGGAATAACCTTATCGATAACTTCCTGGCTCATAGGCTTAACGGTCTGACCATATTCACCACGAAGAACAGCCTTGGTTTCCTTAGTAGCCATCTTGTATCTCTCACCCATAAGTACGTTAAATACTGCCTGAGTACCAACGATCTGTGAAGAAGGAGTTACAAGAGGTGGCTCACCTAAATCCTTACGAACTGCAGGGATTTCCTTTAATACATCATAGTACTTATCTTCTGCGTTCTGCTCCTTTAACTGGCTAACCATGTTAGAAAGCATACCACCCGGTACCTGATATAATAAGGTCTTAATATCAACTCCCATAACCTTAGGATTTAAGAGGCCGTTAGCAAGACACTCATCTCTGTAAGGTCTGAAGTAATCAGCGATTTCTGCAAGTAAGTTCTGGTCAAATCCGGTATCATACTCGGTACCCTTGAAGGTCTCAACCATAACTTCGGTAGCAGGCTGTGAAGTACCAAGTGCAAACGGGCTCATAGCGGTATCGATTACATCAACACCAGCCTCAACTGCCTTAAGGTAGGTCATACTAGCTACACCTGAGGTATAGTGAGTATGTAACTGAATAGGAAGCTTGGTTGCGCTCTTCATAGCCGAAATCATCTCAGTTGCCTTATAAGGAACTAAAAGACCTGCCATATCCTTGATACAAATAGAGTCTGCACCCATCTCCTCAATCTTCTTAGCCATGTCTACCCAGTATTCTAAAGTATAAGCATCACCTAAAGTGTAGGATAATGCAATCTGAGCATGACCTCTGCCTTCCTGAGCCTTGAACTTGTTGGTAGCATCTACAGCTGCCTGTAAGTTACGAAGGTCATTTAAGCAGTCGAAAATACGGATGATATCAATACCGTTAGAGATAGACTTCTGTACGAAGTACTCTACTACGTCATCTGCGTAAGGTCTGTATCCTAAGATATTCTGACCACGGAACAACATCTGTAACTGTGTATTCTTAAAACCATCACGAATCTTTCTAAGTCTGTCCCATGGATCTTCCTTTAAGAAACGAAGAGAAGCATCAAAGGTAGCACCGCCCCAGCACTCTACAGAATGATATCCAACCTTATCCATTTTCTCAAGGATAGGAAGCATAAAATCGGTAGGCATTCTGGTAGCAATCAGAGACTGATGAGCATCACGTAAGATGGTTTCCGTAATTTTAATCGGTTTTTTAACTGTTTCTGACATTTACGATTTCCTCCAAAATAATAATATAAACGATCATCCTAATTGTTTTCACTTATTCAGAGTCTATTCGCAAAACCGTGCCTCGGGCACTTTCCTTTTGCCGGGGAACCTTTGGTTCCCTTGGCGTACTCGCCATATGAATTTTCATAAAGATACTCGCTTATGCAAGCATACCTCGCATCTTTATTGAAAATTCGCACGACTCTGAATAAGAAGCCATTTAGAATACTCCAAATATCGCCATGAATGTACCAGCTACTACAGCGGTACCGATAACACCTGCTACGTTAGGTCCCATAGCATGCATTAATAAGAAGTTTGTAGGGTCTGTCTCTGCACCAACCTTCTGGGATACACGTGCAGCCATAGGTACCGCAGAAACACCTGCAGAACCGATAAGAGGATTAACCTTACCCTTTGTTGCCCAGCACATAGCCTTACCAAAGAGAACACCTGCTGCGGTACCGAATGCGAATGCAATAAGACCAAGCACTACAATCTTAAGTGTATCTGCATTCAGGAATGCTTCTGCGCTGGTGGTAGCACCAACAGAAGTACCTAAAAGGATAACTACGATGTACATCATTGCATTAGAAGCAGTATCAGTTAACTGTCTTACAACGCCTGACTCTTTGAAAAGGTTACCAAGCATTAACATACCTACCAACGGAGCTGTTGTAGGAAGGATTAAGCTTACAACAATAGTAACAACGATAGGGAAAAGAATCTTCTCAAGCTTGGATACAGGACGAAGCTGACCCATCTTGATTGATCTTTCCTTCTCAGTAGTAAGTAACTTCATAATAGGCGGCTGGATAATAGGAACCAATGACATATAGGAATATGCTGCAACTGCGATAGGTCCAAGGAGTGCCGTCTGACTAAGCTTACCTGCAAGGAAGATGGAGGTAGGACCGTCTGCACCACCGATGATGGAGATTGCAGCTGCTGCCTTATCATTAAATCCAAGCCAGATAGCTCCAAAGTACGCTGCAAAGATACCAAACTGTGCAGCAGCACCAAGTAAGAAGCTCTTAGGGTTTGCAATGAGGGGACCGAAGTCAGTCATAGCACCTACACCCATGAAAATCAGGGAAGGTAAAATTGCCCACTCATCTAAGAGATAGAAATAATACAGTAAACCGCCTACACCATTCGCTGAATCTTCTGCATGAAGCATGATGTCAGGGTAGATGTTTACAAGCAGCATACCAAATGCGATTGGGAGTAAAAGCAGAGGCTCAAACTCCTTAGCAATCGCTAAATATAGGAAAATACACGCAACAACAATCATAATGTAATTTCCCCAGGTCAGGTTAAAGAACGCTGTCTGGTGAATCAGATTGCTGAACGTATCGAAAATGTATTCCATTTGTTGACCTCCTGTTGTACTTACTTCGAAACTTTCGTTCGAACTAGTTTAAAGTAGCAAGTAATGCACCTGCTTCTACTGCATCACCAACAGATACGTTGATGCTTGCAACAGTACCATCTTCAGGAGCTACAACAGGAATCTCCATCTTCATAGCTTCAAGGATAACTACAGGCTCGCCTCTCTTAACTGCCTGTCCAACACTAGCCTCAACCTTAAATACTTTACCAGCTGCGCCTGCTTCAATCTTAACAGAACCAGCTGCACCGCTTGCTGCAGGAGCAGGTGCTGCTGCAGGAGCCGGAGCTGCCTTAGGAGCTGCTGCTACAGGAGCAGGTGCTGCCTTAGGAGCTGCTGCTACTACAGGAGCGCCGGTAGAAGCGCCTTCTTCTACTACTACATCATATACGTTTCCATTAACGGTAATGGTATAATTCTTCATTTTCATTTCCTCCAAATACTATCTTCTTTTACGGATGCTTCTTACAACAAATCCGTCGGTAGAGGTTGCTCCCTGACTAGCAGCGATAGCTGCCGCAATAACTGCAACCAACTCTAAATCATCAGATACAGATACCTCAACACTCTCTTCCTTGGTTACAATCTGAGAGATGGTATTGTCAATGCTAACCGCATTGTTTTCATTTGTCTCTTCCTTCTTAGCAAACTTTGCCTGAATCTTAGGAATAAAACCGAATAATGAGATGATAAGGCTGATTAAAATAAGTACCAAGAATACAGTACCCATACCAATAATGGTATTTAATCCGGCTCTTGTCATTAACTCACCCATGTTGGATTCTTCATTTAATGCTGCAGACTCAAGATACATAAACATATCATTTGAGAAAATCAACTCTGCATTTGCATTCTTTAACTCACCTTCTACAGGAACGGTTACGATAATGGTCTTATCGTCAATCTCTGCGGTTGCCTCGCCGATGGAAACAATGTTTCCGATAGACTCTTTTGCAGAGTTAAAAGAAATAATACCGCCGGTTACAGCATTACCTTCTACATTTAATGAGAACTGATTACCTACAACGAATTCGATTTCTTCTGCAGTGTTCTCATCAAAATAACCAGCCATAGAATCATCCATAAAGTTCTGGAAGAAAGGAATCACAGATTCAGTAGCAAGACTCTTCGCATAGTCCATCTTCTGCTGCTCATATGTAGTATATGTCTCCTCGCCTCCACATGCGGTTAATCCAATCATACAGGTAATTGTGCATAATAAAGCAATAATTTTCTTCATATTCTAATCACCTTTCTAGATAGTTCCGTGCTTCTTAGCAGGACGGTCTTCGCACTTGGTATACAGCATTTCGAAAGCACCGATAACATACTTTCTGGTATCTGCTGCATTCACGATCTGGTCCACATATCCTCTCTTAGCTGCACCTGTTACGCTGGTCTGAAGAGCTGCGTACTCAGCTGCCTTTTCTTTAATAACGTCTGCACCCTGTCCTTCGTACATAATCTTAGCTGCAAGATTAGCATCCATAGAACCGATTTCAGCGTTTGGCCATGCCATAACGATATCTGCTCCGATAGCCTTAGAGTTCATAGCTACATATGCAGAGCCGTAAGCCTTGCCGATTACAACGTTTACCTTAGGAACGGTAGCGTTAGCAAAAGCATAAGTTAACTTAGCAGCTGCCTTTGCAATACCCTTCTCTGAGCATACGGTTGCTTCATATCCCTTAACGTTGGTTAAGGTAAGTACAGGAATACCGAAAGCGTCACAGAAGTTAACGAAATCTGCTGCCTTCTCGCATCCCTTCTTAGAAAGAACTGCATCAAACTTAGCAGCTACCTTTCCTTCTTCATCATAAACTTCGGTTCTGTTAGCAACACAACCTACAGTAGCACCATTTAACTTAATGAAACCGGTAACCATATCCTTAGCGTAACCAGCCTTAACTTCGAAGAAGTTATTGTTGTCTGCAAGATAGGTTAATGCGATAGCGGTATCGCCTACGCAGTTCTCGATTTCAGGAATGATTCTGTTAAGATCATCTGTGCAATCATCGAAGCTATTATCCTCGTTGTTTGCAGGTAAGAAGCTCACAAGACCACGAATCTGGGTTAAGATGGTAGCGTCATCAGCTACAACGTCAACAATTCCGCTTTCCTCAGCCTGGAATGCTGCAGATGCGCTGTCACACTTAGCGGTAGTATTACCTGCTAATGCATTAGGAGCATTTACAAATAATTTTGCATTCTTCTCTTCCATGAATGTGAAGTCGGTAAGGGTTGGGAATAAACCAAGTCCGCCACCGCAGGTTCCAAAGATTGCAGTAATCTGAGGAATTACACCGGAAGCCAAAGTCTGCTTTAAGTAGATCTCACCAAATGCATTTAATGCATCGGTTGCCTCCTGTAATCTAAGTCCTGCACTGTCAATAAGACCGATAACAGGTGCACCTGTTTTCATAGCAAGGTCATAGATTTTAGCAATTTTCTTTGCATGCATCTCACCAACAGATCCGCCTAATACGGATGCATCCTGGCTGTATACATACACAAGATTGCCATCGATTACTCCGTAGCCGGTAACAACACCGTCAGAAGGAGTTTCAGTCTGTTTCAGATCAAAATCGGTTGCTCTAGCAGTAACTAATGCGCCGATTTCAACGAAACTGTTTGCATCGAGTAAAGCTTCGATTCTTTGAATCGCTTTTGAAGTAGTACTCATGTTCTTTAAGCCCTCCATTTATATTAAAAAAATAAAAACATGATAATGTGAGAAATGTTCGAGAAAGAATTCGCAAACTTCCCCATGATTAACACTACAGTAGTATAGCATAAAAAAGTCACCTCGCCTAGAACGAATTACAATTTTTTACAGAAAAATCGGCAAAGATTTTTCTCCGGGCAGAAAGAGCTGTAAAATTTTGTCAATGCACCACTCCAAATCGATACCATCTATGGACTCAGCAAGCACAATTTTTTCCTGAAGGTAGTTTTTCCCATCCAGGGAATAGGTTACTTCTCCGATTTCCATGCCTTCCCTTACGGGCGCATGAAGTACCTCCTCAAAACGTATATCCACCTGCCAAGCCTCTCCATTCTTCACCAAAAGCTGTACCGGCTCCTTTCTCTCCACACGCACATTCACCGTAGCAAGCCCACCAATTTCCTCCGTCTGTCCGTTCAGTACACGAATACTTTCCGGAAGGCTCCCTGCCACGTCCACACTCTCTGTGGAAAGATAATGGAAATTTTCCGTTCCATAATTATAGAGCTTTTTGGCATCCTCCCACTTGTAATTCTTATTATAGGGCCAGCCGCAGGCAAGGAGTGCCAGCGTATAGGTTCTTCCCTCGCTCTCAAGTGCCCCTACATAACAGTAACCTGCCTTATTGGTAAAACCCGTTTTTCCGCTGATGACACCGCTCATCTGCGTACGGAGCGCATTGTGATTATTGCAGTTAAAACTCCTTCCATTTGCGCTAAAGCTGTGACTTGCAGTCTGGGTGATTGCCAGAAAATCATCTTTTTTCGGTGAATTCAGCACACAGTATGCCATGATTCTCGCCATGTCAGTAGCCGTGGAATGATGTTCCCCCTTATCCGAAGTAGCATCCAATCCGTTGGGGGTAATAAAATATGTATCCGTGCAGCCGATTTCTGCAGCCTTGTCAGTCATCGCTTTTGCAAAAGCTGCCATCGCAAGCTTACTGTCTTCTGTGTTGTAATCTGCAACACTTTTATCCTCGATCTGATTTCCTAACAGCTTCTTGCCCACATGCTCTGCAATGGCGACTGCTGCATCGTTGTGAGACTCCAGCATCAAACTGTAAAGTAGGTCCCGAAGAACATACTGCTCTCCCTGCTTCACATACAGCTTTACCTTTGGCATGGTAGACGCATAGGCAGAAATATCCACCATTTCATCCAAACTACAGTTTTCCAATGTCAAAATACAAGTCATTATCTTAGTTGTACTTGCCATTGCCATAGGATTTTCTGCATTTTTTGCAAAGAGAACTCTCCCGGAATCAGCATCCATAAGCACCGCAGACTGGGCATAAAGAGAGGATGGCTCTTCTGTAGCGTATACCGTTGTACATAAGTTGCAACAAATCACGCAAACCAGAATCACCATCCTCCAAAGAATTTTGATTTTTTTCATATCTATTCCATCCGCATAAAGATTCCTTAGATTATATGCAGTAGAATATCTTTTTTATTCGTAGAGCGGCACTTCGTCAATGTATTCAATCATCTTAGAAATATGGTCTTGACGCTGCAGAAGAAATGCCCTAATGCAGCTTGAGGTTCCGTATCCACCTTCCAGCGCGTTCTTAGCATCACCGGTTCCCGGATATCTATCAAAGAACTGCCCAAACAACGGTCCATATACCTCTTCAAAATACTTCAGTCTGGCCAGTGCTTCGCTCTGCTCAAATTCCTCCCCTGCAAGTCCGCTGAGCCTTTCCTTAAAAGCTTCCCGAAAGTTCTCATTGGTCATTGCATACGCAAAGCATAAAACCGCAGGATTACCGGTATTCTTATCTAAAAGGCCATACCTTTGGTAATTATCTTCCTTAATGGTATTGGTTCTTGCATCACTACCACCGCTGACACCACCGAATTCCATATCATAGAATACAAAACGCCATTTACCGTCTGCATAAGTACCATCCTTCGTATCACCGACGGTCTTCCACATAGACCAGTTCTTCCCGGGCCAGTCCCACTTATTGTTAATCCAGCTCTGAATAGCATAATAATCCATCAAGGATTCCATATCCACCAGCTCTGCCAATTCTGCATAATCCGCATCTGCCTTGGCATCCTCATGGGTATCAAAGAATTCCAGAAGCTCTTTGTAATAATAGCTCTCGTCATTCTCTCCCTCCGGAAGGTCGCCCTCATCCAGCTTATAGCCCAGCTCCAAGCTCTCTGCATCACCCTTATAAAGAACAACCTCTTTGGAATCTACTCCATGCACATCCTCAAAATACTCTCCCGTATAGTCCTCCTGAAGCACATACAAGCCAAAATATTCTCCATTCAAATATACCACGCAAGGTCTGGAATGCTGGGTATCGCAAGCAGTAGCATCCAAAAGGCTCTGCCAATAAGTATCATTGAATTTAGAAAGGAATGCACAATTTCCCCCGGCGCGCAGCACCAGCGTCTTATAACTGTCCATCACCTCCCCTTGATCGTTGACATAGTCCTCACCAAATACCGCATAACGGAATCTCTTATCTCCATATTCCTCTCTGGCATAAAGTCTAAATCCCTTCTGTACATCCGAGCGGGAGTAATTCCCCTGAATGCGAATACCGCAATTCTGATTCAAAACTTCACGAGTGCCTTCTGATGTACACTCCAGCATGCTGATACGAACTTCCTTTTCCCAATCTCTTCCCTTTTGTTTATAGTTAGCATCCAAAGAACGGGCAGTCTCGCCATCGGTTATTTTATTACCTTGCAATTGATAAATATTTTTCGCAATTTCGAATTTCTTTCCTTTTACGTAGATACCTGTTTCATGGTCATATAAGTCATCATAATCTATGGCAATATTTATTACAGCAAGAGGCATCCCCGCTGCCTCACAGCTTTCCTTAATTCCCTGAATATGTTCCTCAATACTGCCAATATAATACACTGCGGATGCTTCTTCCAATGCATTGCCCTCTCCATCCACAGCAGCAATACGAAGATAGGTACACTTGTCCACAGCTCCATCCTCCGGTGCTTCCAGATAAGTGGTGAAGCCATTTCCATCCACCTGATTATAGCTTCCTGCAAAAAGAATAGGATCTACTGCAGCAATTACATTTTCTTCCCCACGCCTATCGGAAATTGCAATGCTTCCTTCATATTTCACCGCTGTTTCACTAGTCGCCGGGTCGCTGCCATCCATAGTGTAATACACATCTTCGTAACCAGATTCTACGCTTAACTCAAAGCCCTCTTCATAGAAGCCACTTCCTTGGGAAAAAATAAAATTTCCTATTTGTACCGGACCGGTTACGGACTGAATTTCCTCCAATACCTTCTCTTCCGGTCTTGTGGTCAGCGCATTATGTACCGCACTACCCTCTATGCTTTTCTCTATCTTTTCCTGCAGCTCTGCCTGTGGTTCCCCTGTTGTATCCACTTGTACAGCAGACTCTACGTAAGATTCCTGCGTACTCTCTACGTCCACCACAGATGCATCCGACCCCTGCTGTCCGCAACCACTACAGATAAGCACTAGACTCGCTAGTATCAATAATTGTTTCAGATGCTTTTTCATAGTCAGTTCTCCAATGTCCAATATTCATTAATGACTACAATTATATCTCAGGCCTTCAATCTAAAAAACCTCCACTATTTCAGCATTATTCCCTCTTTATTTTACATCTCATAGATTAGGAGACTTCTATGAATCCCTCCCCATTACCTCACCCGTTCACTATTCCAGAAAAATTGCTCTAAAAAGAGAAAAATTCCACAGAGGCCCCATCTCTCTCCAAAATCACCCTTTTTTCTACTATTTTTCTTCCAGATGTGCTCCAGAGAACATAAAAAATCACCAAGACCCTAGTTCTCCACAAAAACAGGGTCTCTACAAGATTATCAATATTCCAGAGCAACTTATCCCCCAATTATACCTATATTTGAACCTCTCCTTCCCTCCGACGGGGTCTAGGTAAAATTATCTCTCCCTTGGAGCAACTAAAAGCAATCTATAAGAAATAATGGTTTATCATAGCTTCTACCATATCCATGTCCAGCGGTTTTTCCTTTGTTTCAAAGGAAGTTAATAAACTGATTGAGGGAATAATTCCATGAGAAGTGTATATTTGGAGTTTAGAATGAGCATTTGCCGCATAATCTGGATTATCCATCATACCAAAATGCTCATAATAAAATATCTCTCCGGTCACAGGATGAAGAATTGTAAAATCCGGATACATAACTACGGCACCCAAATGAAGTGCACATTCATATCGAAAGGGAATTTTCTTTGTGTAGAGAAGCGTTGCAATCAGAGATTCTGATTTTGACCGAACGCGTAGCCCAAACGCGGTTTTGTGAATTAAGCTTTCCGGTGCCTTCGGATTCTTATCATAAGGTGCCTTCATCCATTCCGCATATCTTTCTGATTGCGGAGAAAAATAGGGTGACAAAATTTCTTGATAGTCCTTGGAAGTTAATAACTGCTCAGAAGCCAGTTCAGATGAATTATGATGTCTGAGATAGAAGTCGATTGCCCGCATTTCCTGCTGAGCTTCTTCTAGTTGAAGTGTCAAATACTTTTTAACTGCTAATTGTTCGGCAAGAGTATGTTCTTTCTTCGGAATATATGTTTTGTTTTTACCATCACTCCGATACCATTTACAGCGATTACCATTGTGTGCACAGATAATTTTTCCTTCCGGAAGTTGTGCAATCTGCTTCTGCAAAGAATTTGCCTGCACACACAATCGTCGCCTTTCGGCAATCATTCTGTCGTGTAACATGAATATACCTCCTCTGTACATCTATGAGATATATTCTATTACACAAACTCAGCAATTTCAAGCAATAATATGATTATTTATCGCCTTTTGTCAACGTTTTGTCAATTCCAAAAGTGCCTCATATTCCCTCAAATACGCGCCCCGCTTCATTTCATCAGTCTCTGCATACTCCTGGTGCCTACCAAATATCTCTACAGCCTCCTTAAGCGGTATCCATCTGGTCTCTAACCCTGCTTCCGCCTCCCGCTCTGTCAACGCACGAGTCGTCTCAGAAACAACCTCACAGATAAAATAATGACTTACGAAAAACCACTCCTCATAATACTCATGAATGGTCAGATATTGGCGGATAGGCTTCACTACATATCCGGTTTCTTCCGCCAGCTCACGTGCGCAACATTCTTCAAGACCTTCGTCTGATTCCAAACCTCCACCCGGGATAAAATACTGGTCGGTATTTACTTCATAGGTTAACAAAATCTTGCCTTCCGAAAGCACAATTCCTCTGCATGCCACTCTAGTCTTCGTCTGCTCCGCAAAGCGGTTCTCTCCAAGAATCTCTATTGTTTTCATATATAAACTCCTACTTCTTTATCCTTACATAATACTTATCTTCATTCTCCGATTCTATGTAACCACCGTTATTCAGCATTACATGTAACGAAGCGGGATTATCTTTATTCACCCTCAAGTAGATTTCATCCTCAGGAACAATATTTCTTGCAATCTGTAACGTCAGCCTCAGTCCTTCTGTTCCATATCCTTTGCCCCGAAATTCCTTTTTGATAAAGTATCCGATATGTCCCGCGCCGGTTCTCAGCGATTCACACAGGTAATGGCGTATACGAAACTGTCCAACAATATTCTCATCTTCCCAGAGAAACAAAAACGTTTCCGGCACATATCCCTCCGGCAGATTCTCTCCTTTCGCAAATGCAATCATCTCCGGCAACGCCCTTTCTTCAAACTCCTCCCGCGAAATGCCATGGTACGGATTAGTCAGTCCATTCTCATCAACGGGCATATCCCTAACAAATAAGTATTCTTTCTCAATATCTTCATAATTTGCTTCTTTTATGTACAACATGAATTATATTACCTCTACTAGCTTCTTACAAAGCATCACAAGATCATATCGAATTCCCTGACGGCTTCTCCAGCCTCGATTACTCCACTCCTCCTGGGAGACATCATCGCCACCGTATATAAGCGCACCGTATGCAAACCCTCGAAACTGTGAAACAGCTATACATCCTGCCTGCTCCATCTCTACAATCTTGGCACCTTCCTCTTTTCTTCTGGCAATTCGTTCCGGCGTCTCTCTAAACATAGCATCCGTGGTCCAAGTAATTCCCCGAATATAAGAAATATCATTTTGCTCGAAATACTGAATGATTCTACCTGTAACTTCTTTATCGGTATAGATATATCTGGATGGCTCTATGTAATGATAGGAAAAGCCTTCATCCCTGATTGCCCCATCTACCACAAGAATCTGACCAACCTCAATATTCTTATCCAGAACTCCGCCGCCACCGCAAAACATCACCTTTCGGATACCCATGGCATGAAATAAGTCCAGATTGCCACCGCAGGCAGGACACCCTACTGCTCCAAGGGTAATCAGTACATCTGTATCCACAAAGCGATAGATGAACACAGGATTCTCTCCGCCGATTCTTCTTTCCGGTACGATATCTTCTTCCGCAATTAACTTCTCTATAACCTCCGGAAAGAATGTGATTACCAGCTTATCTGACGTAAACAACTCATCTGCAAACACAGCAGGATTCAGCTTCGCCACCTTCACATCATCAAACTCTAGTATTGGATATTTATTTTCTCTCATCATAGAAGTCCCTACTCCTTCCTGCAAATATAAAGCAAATGACTGGAAGCTCCAAGCAGCTCCCTTTTTTCACAGGTCGCCAAATGATATTTTACAAACAAGTCAAACTCCCCATCGGACATAAAAAAGTCGCTCCGTCCCTCTGCAAGTTCCATCACACTGTCTGCCGCTGCTGTTGTTATATATTTCACTCCTTTTCCTGTGAAAAGCCCTTCAAATTCCGCAATATCATATCCTGTAAAAAGCTGCTCTGCAAAATGCTTTACCTTATAATCCTCAGCAAAATTCTCCTCCAGCCCTGCTGCCAGACTTCCATCCAGATAATTGTCAAATAAAATGGCATACACGGATAGAAATGCCACAAAAATGACTCCGCCTTTCTTGGTAACTCTGATAGCCTCATCCAATGCCTTCTGTACATCCCACTCCTCATAAAGATGATACATAGGTCCAAATACTAATGTCATACCAAATGTGTCATCTTCAAATCTACTTAAATCCAGCGCATCCCCTTGAAAGGCCTGTATATTTTCAAGTCCCTCGCTATTTTGCTTCAACACTTCCAGATTCCGCTCTACCAGCTCTATGGCTGCCACCTCATATCCCTCTTTTGCCAAAGCAATGGAATATCTTCCCGTACCGGCACCTATTTCCAGAATTTTATCCCCTTCTTTTACAAACCGGTGTATATAATTCATAGTGGTTAAATACTCCAACTGCCCCTGTCTGCTCCGCCCCAATCGAATATCTTCATTGATTTCATTGTAAAAACTATTTACTATCTCTACTCGTTTGCTCATATATTTTCTTCTCCTTATGGACATTCCCTATTCCAGCCTCTTATAAACGGAAAACACATTATTTTGAATGCAGGAACTTGCCTTAATCACAGCCTCATAATCAATCTCTACAATCGTCTTCAATTCCTCAAACAAAAAGGGCTGAAACCGCGGATGCTCTGACATAATCAAAAACGCAGTATTTTCATCAATCCGAACCGCAAGCCCTATATCATCATAAAAAGGTCCCATGTCCGTGGTTATCAGTAGTATCTCCTCTATCTGCTCCTTCACAAAGAAATACTCTTTCTCTTCCGCTTTTGCTTCCAGTCTTCCATTATTTATACCAATCGTATCTGTACTGTTTATTCTAATCATATCTTCCCTCAACTCCTTATATCCACGCCAAATACCTACTTCACTCCAAATCGATATTCCTTTTCTTCCTTATCATTTGCCACCAATTGAAACTTCTTGATAATCATATCTGCAACTTCATTCGGTTCAAGATGTGTGTTATCAAATTTAATATGATTCTCAAACCAAAACTCATCACTGCCTGAGTTCAGTTTATGGTTTTCTGCACAACGCAAAAGCTCTGATTTGCTCCATTCAACATCTCTTTTCGAGGCTTTCATTTCCATTCGATGAGGCGTCTCATTTCTCTCAAGTCTGGTTTGAAGGTCTGCACTCAGCTCCACAAAATAGAAGTTTCCTCCGCCGGCCTCAAAGGAATTCGCTAAGTTTGTCAGATACTCCCTTTCCGGCTCCATCTCAAATGCGCAGACATAAGTGAATATCAAATCTACATTGTGCTTTATTGCCAGCTCAAATGCTTTTTCCCTAAAGATTGCATTAAACTCACGCTGCGCCGGTGTTGCAAAACCAAATATCTTATCCGATATCTCAATACTATCATGATTCATCATCAGATTATACTTTATTTTATCTCTTAAGCTTTCTGCAACGGTCATCTTCCCTACCGCCTGCGGTCCACATATTATTATTAGATTTGCCATACTGCATTACCTCCGTGATTTCAGCTATTTTTCTATATAGGGCACTCAAACAGGTAGCAAACTTCCTCTTCTTCGCGTCCTCCAATGTTTATCATCCTTTTGTCAACAATCACTCCACCCATATGTTCATAATATCCGCAAGTAGGATTATTTCTTAAACACCACAGATAAAAACTCGAATGATTGCATTCCGACTTAATAAACGTCATAATTCTTTGCCCCAAACCTTGTCCATGAAAGGATTTTCTAAGATACAATCCTTGAATTTCCATTGGTGCATAATCCTCTCGTGCCTTAGACATATCAAATAAACCAATAATCCTATTTTCGTACTCCAACACATACTGATATCCACCTGTTAGCTGATACATTTTTTCAAAACGATCCATATTTTTCTGCTCATCCAATGCATCCAGATAACTGTCTGCAATCAGACCTCTATATGTTTCCTGCCAACAGTGATAGTGGCAAGAACCCATTTCCTTCACATCAGAAGGCTTCGCTTTCCTTATTACCGCATCATTATTCTTCATTTTCCTATGTTCTCTTTCCATCTTTCTTTACTTTTCTATCCTAATTACCCTCTCTATATTTTTGATTGTTTTTTGTATGCAATCCATTAATTCTGTCAAATAATCGCTTCTGTACTCTTCCGGTATGTTTTCGACCTCATACTCTTGACTGTACTGTTCATAATCCCATATATTCTGTGCAACCTTGATTGAAAAACTATAATACTCTTTTCCGTTCTGCATCCTACAGACAATAGGTGAACAAGCAGTATCTTTGGTATAAACAAATAAATTAACATATAGCTGATAATCCTCTACCTTATTAAGAACCAACAGATAAAAAACACTCACCAATGTATCTTCTGTTTGCCTAATTATATGCTCATGAATCCATGGTGCATAGTATAACCCAGCAAATTCAGGATTCCCCATACTTGATGCGTACTCTATCCAATATGCTTCTTCCTTTTTCATTCTCTCTAAAAAATCATTTGCACCAAGCACCTCATATTCTCTGTGTTGGCAATCAAAACCATTCCACTTCCTATATGGTAATGTTGCATCCACAAGTTTCCATTTTTCCCCATCTCGCACCGCTACACAAATATGATCCTGCGGATTCCCGTAACAATCCTCTTTTAAATACGCATATTTTGCCTCATATCCAAGAGCTGTTAATACAGAAACAATTAAATTCGAAAAATCTCCACACGTTCCGGCTCTCATCTCTAAAACATCCAAATCACTTCTTTGCAATGGATATAAGGGTGCATTCAGCCTTGTATAGGATACATTCTGGTCAAACCACTTAAATAATTCATGTATGACCACTTCTAATGATTTATCATGTAATCCTAACAACTCTATAAATTCCTTTATTCTGGAATCGGTTGGATGTATGTACTTTTCCATTTTTCACTTCTCCTCTAAGCGTAGCTTCCGAATTCTTCCAGTATGCATTCAAGCTCTGCGAAAGAATTCACTATCGTCCCGCCATACTCTTCATTATCCCGATTAAACAAAACCGGTTGAATCCCCAATTCTGCTGCCACTTCCAGATTCTTCACACTATTATCAATAAACAGACACTCCTCCGGAGCCCTACCCATTCTATCCAGCGTCAGCTCATATATCCTTTTCTCCGGCTTACGGCATCTTACATCGCCACTGACAATCTTATCCGAGAAATATTTGTTTAACTGGTAGTACTCCGTAATATAGCTACTCCACTGAGACACATCATTAGACAAAAGAACAAACTCATACTGCTTATAATACTTTTCTGCGAAAGGAACAAATCCCTTATCCAGCGTCAAATAATTCTCAATATAATCTCTCATATGATACTGTGGATTCTCATATCCCAGCATGGAAAGAAACTCGTCCGAAGTAAATTCTCCCAGCCCTGCCCTGGTAAAAAGCTGTTCTTCTTTAAACTGTCTCTTTAACCTTTCGTGCTCCGCACTATCAAAATATTTAAATGTATATGGAATAAATTTCCCTTTGCTCTCTTCCAGAATCACACCATACATATCAATCAAAATCGTAGATATCTTCTTCATACACTCCCCTCACAATCACCTAATATTCCTGCGCCTCTCCAAAGTCACTGTTTCCGAATGACATATCTCTGTACGACCTCCTTGTAGATATCACTGTAGAATTCTTCCTCTAGCTCCCCACCAGCATTCTGAATTACCTTTGCCGAAGCAATATTCACCTTGTCACAGGTCACAAGCACATCCCTAATTCCAATGATATTGCACACATTCACCGCTTCTCTTAGCATATCCGTTGCATAATGTTTTTGCCTCTCTGTAGGACGAATACTGTACCCAATATGTCCACCCTCCGTTCGGAGAAAATCATTCAGCGCCAAGCGAATATTCACCATGCCCACGATGCGATTATCCTCTTCCCTCACGTAAAAGTAAGTCAAAGCCGGAACCCTAGGCTTTACGATATTCGCGATATCCATATCTGCCAGAACCTTCTGAAGCCAAGCCTCGTAGGTTGCGTCTTCCAGGTAATCATCCAATGCCCCGCTGCCGTTGACCTCAGAACCATATTGCTTGAATTCATTTATGTATTCGATTGCCTGTTCCTTGTAGTTAATATTTGGAAGTACTAA
>JAFUKH010000092.1 GCA_017467845.1 Lachnospiraceae bacterium
AAGAAGCTGCTTGATTTACCATCAGTGGTAAAGTTGTGTACATAATCTGCTGCCTCTACCTCTCCGGAAGGAGCCTGGGTAGGTGCAGTAGTTGCCGCTGCAGTAGGAGTAGCGGTTGGTGCGGTAGTAGGTGCTTCTGTTACAGAAGGAGCCTCCGTTAAGGTAGGTGCTTCGGTATCCGGAACATCTACAGAGCCTTCATATCCGCCAACGGATACAAGGGAAGTAGAGTATGCTACTAATGCACTCTTTAATTCGGTAACTACATCATAATTGGTGTCTTCTACAGCATCGTTGAAATCCCACTGGAAGTCACCACCGTTTACTCGGCCTGCGTACTTTTCTACAGATGCCTTTGCCTCTGCTGGAGACTGTACGTCATAATCATACATACTGGAAGAAGTATCAAAGTTATTATAGGTCTTTCCGTCAACGTTCTTTACTGATGAGGAAAGAGTTTCGTTTCTTGAGGTTGCAACATAAGCATCGAACTCGGTGCTGTTTTCCTGATAAGAGATGAAGGATTCTGCACCTTCGATATAGTTGTTGTATGCCTTAATCATACCACCAACTTCGCCGGAGAAAGTACCCTCGCCAAGAGCATCGGTACCCTGACCGGAAATCATCATAGGATTCTTACAATTTCTGAAGTAGTTTGCCTCAGCAAAGATGTCAGAATCTGTGGTAGAACCGATACCATACTTAGCGTTACCATCATAGTAATTATTGTAAACATGTACGGTAGCTACACGAACACGCGGATGACGCGAATCGGAGTGATCGTACCAGTTGTGATGGTAAGTAATGTAGTTAGAGGTATCGCTGGAATTTGCACCCTGAAGGTTACATTTTCCGCTGTCCCAAAAGTGATTGTAAGAGTGAGTAACGTACTGAGACTTCTTGGTATCCAGAGCGCCGTCGCCCTTTACCTGGTCTGCATCACTACCTGCATCACCATAGAATAAATCGCAGTTGTGAACCCAGATATGGGTATTCTTCTGCTGAAGGCCGATATTATCACCTTCGGAGCTGTCACAGTTCATAACACCGATGTTTCTGATTTCGATATTGGTACTGTTCTTGATACGAATACCCCAGCCATTAGCTGTTGCATCTTCACCAACACCTTCAATGGTAAGACCAACATCATTTCCACCGTTGTCAATGAGAAGGTCTCCCTTGTCCATACCGGAGAAATCTTCTACTTCGCCAATGATACGTACACATAAAGGATAGCTTCCGTCTGCGTATGCTTCCAGCTCAGATACAAGAGAATCTGCGGTATCATTTGTTACATAAACTACTTTGGCACCCGTCTTCAAGGAACCGTCCTCGTTATAAGCACCGGACGCAGTACCATCCACCCAAGCAAAGCCGCTTCTGTCATGTGCCTTTACAGTCAAAGAAGCTGTCTGTGCACCCACGGTGGAGCCATCACTCATAACAGCAACTACCTTAAGTACGTAGTTACCTGCGGTCAGGCCAAGTGCATCTGCACGCCAGTATGAAGAATACTGTCTGATAAGCTCAGAATCTAACTGAACGTATGAAGAGTCTGACTGTGAAGCCCCCTTCACATATACGGCGTAGCCCTTCGCGCCGCTTACCGGACTCCATTCTACATACGCTGACTCCAGCCAGCCTGCAGATTCGGTGATAGTTACACTGCTTGCAGCCTGAACTTCCATACTGTTGGTAGTTATCAGGCCGGTTAACATCAATGCCGTGACAAGCATGTATGCTAACACTTTTTTTGTTTTGCGAATCATTGTTTTCATTATATTAATTCCTCCCCTTAATATTTTCGCAGTATTTATACTATCACAAATCTTTTTTCTCTGAAATTGGCATAAATAACGTTTTAATTGTTACATTTATGTTAAAAATTACTAGTTTTGAACGGCAAATTTTTAACAATTTTGTTATTATTTTCTCAATTAAGATTAAAGTACTATTTTCCAAAACAATTTGTAGTACCTTCCTCCCATCAGCTCTATTCTCGCAAAATCTCATAAATAGGGCTGTGGTAAAATACAAATACGCCCACCGAGGGAATAACTCACCTACGAAACCCTTGCGAGAACTGCGTAGTAATTTCCGAAATCATCGTTTACGTTCCCGCCATGTCTCGGCACGTGTTAGACGGGGATGCGCTATCTGTCCGTATTAGAGCGGATTCTTAGAGGAATTTGTCCAGCCTTCTTGCATGGGATATGTAACCTTCGGGAACGCTACTGCGAACTGCTTAAATTTCACAAAATCGATGTTACGTTTTCTGATTTTTTCATGTCTGTTCGAGCTTCGAACAAAATAAAAGGAGCTGTTCACCTGTGTGGAGATACATCAAAGTATCTCCCACAGCGTGTACAGCTCCTTTCATTTTGTCGAAGACGCGCCCCGACATGAAAGTTAACGTAACATTCGATTTTGGAAATTTCTACGCAGTTCTCGCAAGCGTTCCCGAAGGTTACATATCCCATACAGAGGCTGTTCCGGGAGTCTATATTTAAGAATCCGCCTAATATACGAACAGATAGCGCATCCCCGTCTAACCTTGAAGAGACTTGGCTAATCATAGAACGTAAACATGATTTCGTGAAATTCCAGCAGTTCGCAGTAGAGTTTCGTAGGGGAGTTATTCCCCCGGTGGGCGTATCATCACTTTCTACAGCCCTAGTTTTCACAATAAAGCTCTTAGTTTGCGAAAGGAACGTCCTTTAAATCAATCATGTAGATGCATGGTCTGCCGGATTTATCGGAAGTGAAAATAATCTTCTGATTGTCCTCCGTAAAGCAAGGATGCGGATGGGTATCCTGGGAATTGCCATATTCCGGCGACCAGGAGGTGCCATGATAGCAAAGCTTATACTCTTGCCGTTCGGCTACGTCTACCAGATAAAGGAAATCGTTAGACACACCCTCTTTTAACTTCCTACGGTCTTCCTCCGTGAGAAGATGAATGGGCAAGTCGCTTCCCTGAGAATCACCCACCATGTATTTGTACTTCTTGTCACAGATAAAGTGCGCATAAGGAGAGCATTCCATGAAAATCTCCTCCTCCAAAGTAAAAGGCTCAATCATACGGATATTCTCAATCAAATCTCCGGTAGTTTCCCGATAAACAAAGGCTAGCTTCTCCCCACTTGGCAACCAAAATTCATGGGTCAGGATTAAGTCACTTGGCTGCTCCCTACAGCAGCGCAGGTTGCTTCCGTCCTTCTGTACCAGCCAAAGTCTGGCATCAATCAAGTCATATGGCCCCTCATGGCAGAACATGATGGTATCCGGGTCGCCGGGACGGATCTGCGCATGTCCCAGCCAGCAATTGGTCTCCAGCACCACATGACTGGTCCTCTTTTCTACATCAATATAAACCAACTGGCACAAAGGCTTCGCAAGGCAGGTAGCTGCAAAATTGTCCCATCCACTACGTTCATCCATATGGGTCAACGTATCCTTCTTGATAATAACCACTGCCATGTAACGGAAATCATCACTCATACCGGCTGCACCTACCTTCCAGCCCTCCGGTGAACGATAGACCTCTGTCCTCTCCTTTGTTTCCAGATTCAAGCAATAATAACTACCGCCCTGAGAATAAAATACTTCCCTATTGTTAGGAGACAGATATCCATCATAATCTGCCAGACCTTCTCCTTCCGTCAGCTGCTCCATCTCTCCACTCACCAAATCTAATAAATAGAGCTGGCGTCCATTGTCCCGTTCCTGACACATCAAAAGCTTTTTTCCGTCAGAACTTGTCATACGATTATAAAAATACATATGATGGCTGGTAATCTCCGGGTCAGTCAATCTTGTCATCACAATCCCGGTATGTGGATCGGTTTCTTTTTGAAATATGCTCTGCAGTCTATCTCCTATTGCCATAAGTGTGACCTCCTTTTAGAAAATCTACATCATTCTATATAGGAAGATTGTACCATATTTCAACCCATTCTTACAGCACTATTGTAGACTTACCAACGAGAAATCACATCCGACAGCTTCCTGTCAATATCGATTCTGGTTGCCTTGCACTCCTTTGGATATTTCTTTCCCGCTTTGAAGGCAAAGCGCACTAATAAGCCTGACACTAGCGGAAGCATCATTTCCAGCATCCTCTGTGGAAATACAAAGTGGGTTCCGTGCTCATAAATCAATGCCTGATACTCACATTCATGTGGCAGAGAGGAAAGTCTCTCCTGCATTCTGCGGATATACTTGCAGGTATCCCAAAGCACATCATCCTCCGCTCCTACAAACACCAGCTTTCCCTTGATATTCTCCACCTTGATTTTCTCCTCTTCCTGCAAAGGATGTAATCTTTCGGATTCATCAAACAGCTTTCTGGAAGCAATCATATCTCCGCCTTCCTTGGATTCCTTCTGAATCATCTTCCAATATTGCGGATGACGATACGCATAGGGAAGAAATGGTAACTGCTCTCCCTTGTAAGACAAACTGGACTCATAATCTCCCGGTCTCTCCCGCACGCCATCTAGTCCGTCCCGATAGAAACCTTCCATCACAAAATCAGCAGGTGTTAAAGCAATCGTTAAAGTAATATCCGAAAAATAAGATGCCGCCACAAGTGCCAGCATACCCGTGGTAGAAGCCCCGGCAATACCAATCTTTTTGTTTCCTTGGGCCTTCAAATAGGCAATGGCCTTCTCAAATCGCTCCAATGGATAACTATGATGACCGTAATCCTTCTTATCCGGAGCCATGGTTAACGCATTACAACCTTTACTATGTATCCATCTCACGCCACATACTGCCATCCGGTCGTCTATATCATCGCCAAGCATCAAAATAACGACCCTGTCACTTGCTTCTTCATTGGCAAAATATGCACCAAAGAAACCATCTTTTTCTGCACTAAAGTATGTTCTATCCATGTTCGTCTATCTCCTTAAATCATTTTTCCTACCATTAACAAATACTATCGAATCAACATTCCGATTCCTGCCACAACAAGAGATAGTACTACGCATATCAATGGCCATCTTACCCAATGATCCATAATTCCGAACTTTTTCATCCAGGGTCCGGTTTTCCACATCTCATTGTCCTCTGTCCCCGGAACCATAATTCTATCTGCATACTTTTCGCGGAACCACCAATCCAGCAGAAAAAAGTCTCCAAAGTTCCAAAACAGATTTTCAATAAATGCCGTCAGAAACAGATTCCAGAACCCATTCACACCGGCCTCGTATGCACTGATAACCATATAAATCAGTATAATCGGATAAAGAAGAAATTCCATAAGTCGAATGGGTTTAATGTTTTTCTTTGGAATATCCTTTAAGGGTGTATTGATACCCTTTGGCAGCATTACAGAAAACCCGATAGGCTCTAAAAGCCACACAAACGCAGCTACTCCATTAAACGCAATACATATAATAATTCCGTCTAAAATGGTTCTCGTCCAGTTCATCTTGATTTTCTCCTATTGCTCACGCACCATCGGTTAGTTTTGTCTAACCAATTATATAACCCTCTTTCTCTTAAGTCAATTTTTTTCTACTCTTTGGAGGTACAAACAAAAGAGAGCAACATCACTTACCTGCAATGTTGCTCTCACTATGTATTACTTACATTCTAAACTCCATCATATCTTATATCAACCGGACCGCTATGCTTCACGCTTCCCTTTTCCAAATAGAGTATATAGTCAGCACAGCAAGAAATCAACTCATCATCATGAGTAATCACTAGTAAAGTCTTTCCCTGTTCCTTCAACATTTCCATTACTCCGGCAACTTGCTTCATATGAACATAATCCAGACCACTTGTAGGCTCATCCATAAGAATGAATTCTTTGTCCGCAGCAATTCCGCTGGCAATGGCAACACGCTGCTTCTGTCCGCCGGAAAGGGCCATGGGATGCATCTCTGCGTACTTCTCAATATCAAGCATCTCTAGAGCATTCCGTGCAATCTGCTCACGCTCTGTTTCAGGCAGACTTTCCGACACACTCAAAAGTACTTCTTCCTGTACACTTTCTGTAAAAAGCTGATGATTCACATCCTGCATAATCATATAACAATAATCCAGCATTTTCGTAACCGGGACTGTTTTATCCCCCAGCTTTACCGTTCCCTTCGCTTTCTTATGCAATCCGCAAAATGTTCTCGCAAGAGTACTTTTTCCTGCACCATTATGTCCCACAATGGCGATAATCTTATTTTTAGGAAGAGTAAGTGAAGAAATATCAATTCCGTGAACTTTATCCGGATAGGAAAACCTAAAGTTTGTAAGAGTAAAATACTCCATAGTTTCCTTCCATTCTTTAAAAGCAGAAGCACTGTGGGATTGTACTGTACGGAGCCCCAGTTCTTTCGTAGCATCCGCAGATAATTCCCGAAACTCCTTTCCTGCAATTTCCTTCTTAATCTCACCGCTTTCAAACAAAATGACCCGGTCCGCAAGCTCCCTCAAAAAGTAGAGACGATGCTCGGCAATAACAACCGTCTTTCCCTGTTCCTTCCACATTGCCAGTACTTTTCTCAAATCCTCGATAGCATTTGTATCAAGATTAGAGGACGGTTCGTCCAGCACTATTACCGAAGAATCTGCAACTGCAATTGTTCCACAGGCTATCTTCTGTTTTTCTCCGCCGGAAAGCTTAAACATACTTCGACCTAAAAGCTCGGATAATTCCATTTTGTCTGATATTTCCTGAATATCGCTTCTAATCTTCTCCGGTGCACGCCCTTGATTTTCTGCAAAAAAGGCAAGCTCACTGGTGGTATCCACATTAAAAAACTGACTTCTGGGATTCTGAAATACGCTGCCAACCGTCTGTGCCGTTTCATAGATGGGTTGTGCAGAAATATCTCTTCCGTTTAGTAGAACTTCCCCACTTTTTTCTCCATCAAAGTAATGGGGAATCAATCCATTTATCAGTCTACACACTGTTGTTTTTCCACAGCCGGAGCTTCCTGTAAGCACAATAAATTCTCCATCTCTGATGGTAAGGTTAAGTCCGGATACCCCCGTTCTTAACACGGGATTTCCTACCGTGTCTGTCACACGATAGGAAAAAGTTACATTTTTTATCTCAATCATAATCAATACACCACAAAAAGTACTGTCACTACTAATAAAAATAGCATAAGCACATAATCTCTAATTCTTAGACCAACCTCACAAATGTGGGTACGCTTAATATCTCCACCCAAGCCCTTTGTTAATGATGCCTGTGACAATTCATCCGCGATACGTACAGTTGACATCATAACTGGCACAAGTTCATATTCCATCTTCTTTATCAAGCTTTGTTTCTTTCCACTTATCTGCCTCATTCGCATAGCTTCTGAAACTGCTTTGTTCTCTTCGCTTATTGTCGGAAAGAAACGAAACATAACCGAAAGCGGTATTGTAATAACTTGTGGTACGTGTATCCGTTCCATTGCAGTAACAAACTCTGAGACTGTGGTGGACTGCATCACACAATATCCCATTACCATTGGTGCCAGAAATCTTGAAATAATTCCCGCAACTATTACAAAAAGCAGATTCCATCCTCCACTTGTAAGCTGAATAACCGCACCTTCTATAACAGCTGAAAACAAATACAAACCCAAATATATGGCTGCAAATTGATAATTATGCACTGTCACAAGAAACACAAATGGAATCAAACAGCAAAATAACCTGAGCCAATATTCTACACCGGAAAGCCCGCCACCAATCATTACCATACTAATCACAAATATAGATAATATGGAAGTGCGCGGGTCCAATGTTGCCCGTCCTCCACTTTCCTTGAAAGAAATTACTGCCTGCATTATGCCATACCGGCCTTCTTAAAATGCTTTTTCAGAACAGCGGCACCAAGCAAACCACCAAGAATACCACCTACGACACAAAGTACAATCAGTACAAAAAACATCCAATCCGGAGTAATCGCATAAAGAGTATCCGCAAAGGTATCCCCATAACCTGCGCGAATGGACTCGAAATAAGGCTCACGATAGCCAAAGAACATCGGAAGAGTCATACCCATCATCCATATGCTGAATACACCGGAACCGATAATAGCCATTTTTATACTTTTATAGTCTTTTATTTTTAACAGTAATTCCGCAACTACACCTGCTGCAACTGCTATGAAGAGCACCGGCCATGGACGTCCCAGAAGCATTGCGAAGAAACCAAGAATAATGCTCATAACCGTTACCATGCCAAAGGTATGCACTTTAGACAGAAACAGCATAAATGGAATTCCAACTACAACTGCACATATAACCGGGAGCAGAACCATGAAAATCGGTACATAACCAATAAAACTGGATACAAAAAATACCACAATGTACAATGCGGTGAATACACCTATGTTAATAAGATCTTTTACAGTAAGTTTGTTTTTCATAAATGTTTCTCCTTATAATCTATTTTGAAAGCCTTTCACGGAATCTCTCTTACATACCATGCTGTGATAAAGTCCTTCTGCGGCAAGCAGACTTTCGTGGTTGCCCTGCTCTGCAATGCAACCATCATTGATAACAAGAATCTGATCTGCTTTTGCGATAGTATGCAGACGGTGAGCAATAACCAACAACGTTTTGCCTTGAACCAATTCGCTTATTGCAGCTTGGATCTGGCTCTCGTTATCTGCATCCACACTTGCCGTAGCTTCATCCAGAATAACAATCGGAGCATCCTTTAAGATACAACGAGCGATGGAAATTCTTTGCTGTTCTCCTCCGGAAAGTGACGCTCCGCCTTCACCAATCACCGTATGAAAACCTTCCGGTAATTCCATAATAAAGTCATAGCACCTTGCTTTCTTCGCAGCCTCATAAACCTCTTCCTCTGTTGCATCCATGCGTCCCATGGCAATGTTGTTGTAAACCGTATCTTGGAACAGATACACTCTCTGGAACACCATACTGATGTTATCCATCAATGTGGCAAGGGGTACTGTCCGAATGTCTTTACCGCGCAAAAGAATGCTACCATCCTTTACATCCCAGAAACGGGG
>JAFUKH010000093.1 GCA_017467845.1 Lachnospiraceae bacterium
GGAGATTGTCAGTGCAGTATCGGTGGCGCGATTCATCCTCACGGGAAAAAGGTGGACCAATTGAATTCTGACTTGCGGGCATACAATTTAGAGTATCAATTGCTGTGCGGTATCACCATGGAGGAATTAGCACAAAATGACTCCGGCAGGGCTGCCATCAAGGAAAATCTGCGGATGCAGCTTGGTTTTGAGAATAGGAAGGGAGAATTTGGCTATCCGGTATTGAACGGAATGGGAATAGAGAACTCTCTGATAAAGAGTTATGCTGTGCGAGAGGGAGATGAAGTGATTCTTGCCAGTGACGGATATCCAAGACTTGGTACAAGTCTTGCAGAGAGTGAGGATGCGTTGCAGCAGATACTGCGCGAAGACCCTATGTGTTTTCGCATATATCGTTCAACAAAAGGTGTAATGCCCGGAAACGTAAGCTTTGATGACAGGGTGTTCTGTAAGTTAATAGTGTAGATATAAAAGGCCCCATCCAAGCGGATGGGGTCTCATTTATGTGGCTTATACGCGATAGCCTTTACTTTCGATTACGTTTACAACTTTATCTACATACTTCTGGCAGGTTTCCATGTCGCCTGCTTCTACCATGACGCGGATAACAGGTTCGGTACCGCTCTCACGTACAAGAATACGTCCGTCAGTACCCAGAGCATCGGCAACTTCCTTTACAGCAGCCTGTACATCGGCATCTGCATTTACGGTTGCCTTATCCTGAACGCGTACGTTGGTAAGTACCTGAGGATATACCTTGAAAGGAGCGGCAAGTTCGCTTAAGGTAGCTTTTTTCTCCAACATTACTTCCATCATCTTGATTGCAGTTAAGATACCGTCACCGGTAGTTGCATACTTTTTGAAGATGATGTGTCCGGACTGCTCGCCACCCAGACGATAACCGTTCTGCTGCATGTTCTCGTATACATACTTGTCACCTACAGCGGTTTTTTCATATTCTACATCAATGGCATCCAATGCTTTGTATAAACCGAAGTTGGACATTACGGTGGTTACTACCTTATTGCCTACCAGCTTTCCACGCTCTTTTAAGTAGCGTCCGTAAATGTAGATTACTGCATCGCCATCCACAAGGTTGCCGTGTTCATCTACGCAGAGGCATCTGTCAGCATCTCCGTCAAAGGCGAAACCTACGTCTAAGCCGTTCTCTACTACATACTTCTGTAAGCCTTCTATGTGGGTAGAACCACAATTGGTATTGATATTTACACCGTCCGGTTGGTTGTTGATTACATAAGTCTTGGCACCCAGAGCATCAAATACATTCTTGGCAATCATCCAGGAACTTCCGTTTGCACAGTCAAGTCCCACCTTTACGTCGCGGTAAGAGCGGGTTGCCAGAGAGATAAGATAGCCTACATAGCGGTTTCTTCCTGCTGCATAATCTACGGTACAGCCGATGTTCTCACGCTCTGCGTAGGGGAGCTCGGAGATAGCTCCGTCTAAGTATTCTTCCACCTTTAAGATGGTCTCTTCATCCATTTTTTCGCCATTACCGTTGATAAGCTTGATGCCGTTATCAAAGTAAGGGTTGTGGCTTGCGGAAATCATGATACCGCCGTCAAAGCCTTCGGTACGTGCTACATAGGACACGCTGGGAGTAGTGGTTACATGAAGGAGATATGCGTCTGCGCCGGAGGCGGTAAGTCCTGCTACAAGTGCATATTCAAACATATAAGAAGAGCGGCGGGTATCTTTACCGATTACCACCTTTGCCTTTTCTCCTTCTGCTTTATTCTGATTGTAATACCAGCCCAAGAAGCGGCCGATTTTGTAAGCGTGATCTGCAGTTAAATTCTTATTTGCTTCACCACGGAAGCCGTCAGTTCCAAAATATTTTCCCATTTAAGTCTTCCTTTTTTTCAATTTGCCTTGGTTTACTTTATAGTATTCAGCTACAAAGGAACAAATGATTTTGCAGTAATAATTTATCACTTTTAAAAAGGACGTGCAACTTAATTTTTTCTTAATGTAAAAAGGGGGAAACTTTAGAACTTTAACGTGCAAATTTCTGCTTTAAATATAGACAGTTTTGTGATAAAATAATCTCGATTTTTAATCCATCAGGAGGTTACATATGAGAATTTTTTGTTGCGAAGATTATGCTGACATGAGCCGTAAGGCGGCTAATGTTATTTCTGCACAGATAATTAATAAGCCAAACAGTGTACTTGGATTAGCTACCGGTTCTACACCCATCGGTACTTATGAGAATCTTGTCGCAAGATATGAACAGGGTGATTTGGATTTTTCTGACATTACTACCGTGAACTTAGATGAGTACAAGGGACTTTCCGGAGAGCACGACCAGAGCTATCGTTACTTTATGAATTATCATCTTTTTTCTAAGGTCAATATTGATTTGAGCCGCACCAATGTTCCTGATGGAACAGAGCCGGACAGCGACAAGGCTTGCGCAGATTATAATGCTATCATTGATAGCGTTGGCGGCATTGATTTGCAGCTCCTCGGTCTTGGACATAACGGTCATATCGGCTTTAATGAGCCTTCGGACTGTTTCGATAAGTTAACACACTGTGTAGACCTTACCGAAAGTACCATTGAGGCGAATAAGCGCTTTTTTGAGAAGGTAGAAGATGTGCCGCGTCAGGCGTACACCATGGGTATTCAGACCATCATGTCTGCAAAAAAGGTGCTTATGGTAGTTTCCGGCGAGGATAAAGCGGATATCGTAGCAAAGGCATTTGCCGGCCCAATCACCCCTGAGGTTCCAGCTTCTGCGCTTCAGTTACACCAGGATTTCATCTTAGTAGGTGACAAGGCTGCATTAAGCAAGTTATTACAGTAATTTGTAACTATTCAGAGCCATGCGAATTTCCGGAGACAGACTGTGTAAGCTTGCTTACAGAAGGCTGTTCTCGGAAATTCATATGGCGAGAGGAACTCATAAGCAAAAGGAAAGCTGCGTAGCAGCGGTTTTGCGCATGAGGGCTCTGAATAGTTACAGTAATTTATGTTCAGAGGCCCCGAAGAATATTTTCAATGGCATTTAATTTAGAAATTACGCAGGGAAGAAATGATGTGTTTTATGAAGACCGTTGGAAAACGTCAGCACTTAGCGAGGTATTTTCGAGCTTAGTACTGTTACGTTTTACATCGAGCGAGAGCGTGTCAGAATAAAACACATCGTTTTTGACCGAAGTATTTCTAAACTTAATGATATTGAGAATATTTCTCCGGGGCTTTTTTAGGAGGATTTATGAGACTACTGATTATTAGACATGCGGATCCGGATTATTCCATTGATTCCTTAACTGAGAAAGGCTGGAGGGAGGCGGAGGCACTTTCAGAAAAGCTTGCCGGGGAGAAAATTGACTACAGCTACGTTTCTCCCTTAGGAAGAGCCCGGGATACAGCAAAGAAGGGACTGGAGAAACTACAGATGGAGCCGGTGATCTGTGATTGGCTCAGAGAGTTCCATGCACCTATTTTAAGGCCGGACAGAGACGGAGACCGGATTATTTGCTGGGACTGGCTGCCACAGGACTGGACGGTAGAGGATATGTATTATGATCACGAGCTCTGGGCAGACACGGAGATTATGAGGGAAGGCAATGTGAAGGCAGAGTATGACCGTGTGACGGCCGGCCTGGATGAGCTTCTTGCCCACCATGGTTATGAGCGTAGCGGACGTTTGTATAAAGCAGTAAAAGCCAACAATGACACTATTGCAATCTTCTGTCATTTTGGGGCAGAGTGTGTCCTTCTGGCTCATTTATTGGGAGTATCCCCCATGGTACTCTGGCATGGATTATGTGCTGCGCCATCTTCTGTGACTACGGTTTATACGGAAGAGCGTAGGGAAGGAATTGCTTCTTTCCGCGTGGCATCCTTTGGAGATATTTCTCATCTTTATGTGGCAAATGAACCACCGGCTTTTGCGGCACGCTTCTGTGAATGCTACAGTAATGCTGATGAGAGACATGATTAAGATAAGCGGTGCGCAACACTTTTGACAGTGATTGCGCATTTTTTATGGAAAAACGTGGGAGCAAAGTACCATGACATGTGAAAAAAGTACAAATGCGCAAAAAATATATTGGAACGACTGTCAATTGTAATAAAAATGCCCAAATGCTAAGATAAATCCATAGAACAATCGGTTGCGCAATAAGCATTGCGCAGTCCTTGTGCATGGGAGGATGAAAAATGAGTAAGAAAGGTATTAAGAAGCTAATCAGTACTGTGCTTACAGCCGCATTGATAATTACCGGCAGCGGTGTGTGCGGTATGGGACAGGTACAGGCAAGTGAAAGTACTGAGGTTACAGTAGTTAATGCAGGCTTTGAAAGTGACATCTGGGGCAGCGAAGCAGGATGGACAATCGACGTGTCTGCATGGGATGGCGTGTCTGTAGAGCACTTTGCATATTCCGGTGATTCTTGGATGAGCGTACCGTCAGAGGGCGGCGAAAGTGCAGTGAAGTTTTATTCCGGAAGCGCGGACAGTGTGCTGACTGTTTCACAGACATTGAGTGTTCCTGCGGGTACATATGATGTAGGTGTAAGTGTGATGGGAACAGATGCATCTGTCAGTGTATCCACGGGAGATGCAGCAAGTGAGCCGGTTTCTTTGACCGGATATAATAATTGGTTAGACACCGGTATGAGTTTAACAGTGGAAAATGAACAGGATGTGACCATAGCAATTCAGGTGGACATGGCAACAGGAAGCTGGGGTTATATCGACTGCTTCCGCATTACACCGGTTCAGGCAGAGGAACCGGAGGTAACTATAGCACCCACGGAAGTTCCTACCGAAGAACCGACTGAGGCACCTGTAGAGGATGCCTACGAGTGGCAAGCTACAGAACTGGTGCAGAATGGTGATTTTGAGACCGGCGATTATACCAGCTGGGAAGTAGCTATGGGCGGTTCAAGTGTTAGCTACCAAGTAAAGACAGATTCTTGGGCAGCAAACAATACCTCTCAATTTTTCAGCATCTGGAATGGGGAAAGTGAAGCAGTAAGCTTCAGTATGAGCCAGAAGGTAGCTGTCAGTGCAGGTACCTATAAGCTGAGCCTTGATCAGGAAGGTGAAGCGATGGCTTCAGGTCTTAATGTTTCTGTTGGTGACGTGAGTGTAGAATTAGCTGCAACCACCGGTTGGGATAATTGGGCAACTGTAGAGACTGACGAGTTTACTGTGGTAGAAGATGGAGAAATTGAAATCTTAGTATCCGGTGATGTGGCTGCCGGATATTGGGGAGATTTAGATAATATCATTTTATATGAGTACGCAACGGTAGAGAGCGCACCTGAGGCGACCGAAGCACCCGAGGCAACAGCGGCGCCTGAGGCAACCGAAGCTCCTACTGAGGCACCGGCACCTGTGGATGCAAGCATCTATGTAGAAAAGGTTGAGAATCTTTCAGAAGATTTCATCATGGGCGTGGATGTGTCTTCCTACCTTTCTATCAAGGAAAGTGGTGCAAAATATTATGATTTTGATGGTAGTGAGTTAACCGATCAGGGCTTCTTTGACTTACTTGCAGAGAGCGGAGTGGATTATGTTCGTCTTCGTGTATGGAACAATCCTGCAGATGCAAATGGTAATGGTTACGGCGGTGGTAATTGTGATTTAGATACCGCAAAGACCATCGGTCAGTGGGTAACAGGGGCAGGAATGAAAGTGCTTGTGGATTTCCACTACTCTGATTTCTGGGCTGACCCGGGTAAGCAGAAGGCTCCTAAGGCATGGGCCGATATGGATATTGCTACTAAGGTTGAGGCAGTATCTCAGTATACAAAAGAGAGCTTACAGACACTTGTCGATGCAGGTGTGGATGTAGGTATGGTACAGGTTGGTAACGAGACCAATAATGGTATTGCAGGGGAAAGCAGCTGGGAAAATATGGCACAGATTTTCAGTGCAGGTAGCGCAGCAGTTCGTAGCATCGCTCAGGATAACAACATGGAGATTCTTGTTGCTATTCACTTTACCAATCCGGAGACCGCCGGAAGATATTCAGGCTATGCAAAGAATTTAGATACTTATGGCGTAGATTATGATGTATTTGCATCATCCTACTATCCATATTGGAATGGAACTTTAGACAATTTAGGATCTGTACTTCAGAACGTGGCAGATACCTATGGCAAGAAGGTAATGGTTGCAGAGACTTCATGGGTTCGCACCTATGAGGAAGGTGACGGACATGGTAACACCATTTCGGAGTCAAGTACCGGTGTAACCATTGAAAATGAAGTATCTATTCAGGGACAGGCTACTTCTGTAAGAAATGTTATCCAGACTGTAGCAAATATCGGCGAGAACGGTATCGGCGTATTCTACTGGGAGCCTGCATGGATTCCTGTACAGTATTATGATGGAAGTGATGAGACCGTATTAGCTGAAAACAAGGCACTTTGGGAACAGTACGGAAGCGGCTGGGCATCCTCTTATGGTGGAGAATATGACAGCAGCGCAGCACAGTGGTATGGCGGAAGTGCTGTAGATAATGAGGGCTTGTTTGATTTCAATGGTAAGGCATTGGATTCCTTAAATGTCTTTAAGTATGTTTATACCGGAACAACTGCACCGGTGGAGGTTTCTTCTGTATCTTGCGATGCTGTAAGTGCAGAGCTTGGAAACGAAGTAGTACTTCCTGAGAATGCAAATGTAAAATACAGCGACGGAAATACCAAGAGTATGGAAGTTGTATGGAACGAAGACGAGCTGGCAGCAGCTGTGGATGCAGGTGTTGGTCAGTACACCATTAACGGAACGGTTACTGTAGATGGTGAAGAATATGATGTAACTTGTGAACTTACCATCTTACCTGTGAACTTACTTGTAAATCCGGGCTTTGAAGATGAGGACATGAGTGCATGGACTATCACCGGTAATGCAATCTCCAGAAAGAATGACAGCAGCAACGTGCTTAGCGGAAGCTATTCAATGCATTTCTGGGCATCTGATGCTGTGGAGTACGAAGTAACACAGACAGTAATCCTAGATAAGGGTATTTATAAGCTTGGCGGCCATTTAGAAGGTGGCGATGCCGGAGATGATGCGGTATTTAAACTTTTTGCAGCAGTAGGGGAAGAAACCTTAGAGGCAGAAACCGCTGTGGCAGGATGGCAGGTATGGGACAATCCGGAAGTAACCGAGATTACCGTAACGGAAGATGATACCGAAGTAGTCGTAGGATTTAATGCATCTGCGGTAGCAGGTGCCTGGGGTGCATGGGATGATATGTACCTCTATAGAGTAGGAGATGTTGTGGAAGCAACCCCTGAACCCACTGTAGAACCGACCGAGGAACCTGAAGTGACTGAGGCACCTGTAGTAACACCGGAGCCAACTGAGGAACCTGAAGTGACTGAGGCACCTGTAGTGACTCCTGAGCCGACTGTAGAACCTACCGAAGAACCGGAAGCAACTGCAGCACCAACCGCAGCACCAACCGAAGAACCGGAAGCAACTGCAGCACCAACCGAGGAACCGGAGGCAACCGCAGCACCAACCGCAGCACCGACGGAGGAACCGGAAGCAACTGCAGCACCAACCGCAGCACCAACCGCAGCACCAACCGAAGAACCGGAAGCAACTGCAGCACCAACCGCAGCACCGACGGAGGAACCGGAAGCAACTGCAGCACCAACCGTAGCACCGACGGAGGAACCGGAAGTAACTGAAGCTCCGACCCAGGCACCGGAACCTACAGATCCTCCTAAGGAAGAGATTGAGGATGAGGATGTTCCGACTGTGGATACACCGGATGAAGAACCGGATAATCAGAGTGGTTTTGGCGGAATGTTCAAGGCAGTGATTTCTGCAGTGAGAGAAATCTTTAAAACAATTGCAGACTTTTTTGCAAAGCTTTTTGGATAAAATAATATAATGGTTTCCGATGATGAAGAGCCGGCGTTTGCCAGCTCTTTGTTTTTGGGTGATGAGGAAAATAATAGAAAAATGAGGGCGAGCGGGGCGTAGGTAGGCAATAAAAAAATATACGCCCGCAGGGGGAAGTGACAAAATAGCGTTACATAATGCTTGAAAAACAGTCGCTTGTGTGGTAATGATTGCTCTCACATCAGCATATTTTGAAGGAAAATTGTAAAAATAGTACAAAAGTCAGAGGAAAATATTGGAATGGCTGTCAGTTGTTTTTTGAAAACGGAGATGGTAAGATGGTACTAAGAGCAAGCGGTTGCGCAATGATTGCGCACGCTTGAATTAGGAGGTATGAAATGAGTAAGAAAGGTTTTAAGAAACTGGTCAGTTCTGTTCTGGCAGCGGTGCTGGTGATTACCGGATGCTGGACCTATGACATGGGACAGGTACAGGCGAGTGAGACGAGCGCAGTAGAGGTTGTTAATGCTGGGTTTGAGAATGCCGTTTGGGAGAATGAAACAAATGGCGGGTGGACAATTACATATCCCAATTGGGATGCAAATGTTGATGTTTACGCATATTCAAGTGATTCGAGCATGACGGTGCCGGCAGGTGGTGAAAGTCAAGCTTTGAAGTTTGGAGTTAAAGAAGGGGCAAATGTAATAACAGTTTCTCAGGAAGTGGCTGTCCCGGCAGGTAAGTATACTGTGGCAGTTAGCGGTATGGGCGCAGATGCATCGATAAGCGTATCGATGGGAGATGCAGTGAGTGATCCGGTATCATTAACAGGATGGAACTCTTGGGTAGACTGTGAAATGGATGTGACAGTTGACGCAGATGTGAATGTTGCAGTAGGTATCATTATAGATATGAGTGCTACCGGATGGGGTTATATTGACTGCTTTAGCATTACTCCGGTGGTTGAAGAGGACACAGAGTCTGATTCCGGCACTGAAAACTACACATGGATTGGTACGGACTTGGTGGTGAATGGTGATTTTGAGACCGGTAACTACTCTGGCTGGGAAGTCGCAACGGGAGGAGCAGCAAATGTAACTTATGCTGTAAAAGCGGATTCCAATGCAACTAACAATACTAGTAGTTTTTTTAATATTTGGAATGGAAATACAGAAGCGGTGAGCTTTTCTCTTAGTCAGAAGGTGGCTGTAGAACCGGGTACTTATAAAGTGTCCTTACAGCAGGAGGGTAAGGCAGGAACTTCCGGTCTTGAGCTTTCTGTAGCAGGAAAGACTTGTATGCTACCGAACTTAACCGGATGGGATAAGTGGGCGACCGTAGAGTCAGAAGAATTTACGATAGAAGAGAGCACAGAGATAACAATCGCTGTTCAGGGTAATTATACAGGTGATGGTGATTATTGGAGCGATCTTGACAACATTGTATTAATGAAATACACAGAAGTAGAAGCGGAGCCATCGATGAGTCCGGAAACTTCGACGCAGCCTACGGATGCGCCAACCGACGCTCCGGATGAAGACTCAGAATCCCTCATTGCGAATGCAGGGTTTGAGAGTGATATCTGGGGAGATAATCCCGGATGGAATATTGAGGCAAGTGATTGGGGAGCTGAGGGCGCAAATGAGGTTAGTGCGTCAAACAAAGCTTATAGTAATGAGCCATGGGTTGCAACAAATAAAACAGATGAGTTTGGGGACTATGTTCTTAACGTTAGTTCTGCCATCGCAAGCAAAATAACTGTTTCACAGACAGTGTCAGAGCTTCCGGCAGGTATGTATCTGGTAGAAGCACAAGTCCTTGGCGGAAAAGCAACTATTAACGCCTATGTAGATGAGCAGATTAGTGACGGAGTTACACCTAGTGAGAACTCTAATGTTTGGCGTACGGTTTCTAAGGAAATTGCAATTGCAGAAGATAGTAGTGATGTTGAGGTAGGTCTTACCATTGACATGGAAGCAGAAGGCTGGGGCTATGTGGATTGCTTCAAGCTTACCAGAATCGGTGATTATGTTGCGGTAGCAACCCCGACCCCGGAACCAACAGATTATTATTGGCAGGATACTGAATTAATAGTAAATGGTGATTTTGAGGCAGCAGATTTATCTGCATGGGATTTATCTGCCTTTGAAGCAGTTGGAACTGATTACAATTATGAAGTGAAAACAGATGAGTGGGCAACGAATAATACTACACAGATACTGAATGTATGGAATAATACTACAGAAGCAAAAGTGTTTAAAATGAGTCAGGAAGTCGCTCTTAGTGCCGGTACATACAAAGTGAGCCTAAAGCAGGATGGTGGATCAGGTACTTCCGGACTTCGTGTAGCGTTTGGAGAAGAAAACTATACAATTCCCGCAACAACCGCATGGGATGAGTGGGATACAGTGGAAACCACAGAGTTTGTGGTTGAAGAGGACGGAAATATTGTAATCTCCATAGAGGGAGAGTTTGCCGGTAACGGCTATTGGTGTGATCTTGATGACATAACACTGTATAAAAAGGTTATGGGGCAAGAGGAAGTAGTTCCCACTCCTGAACCGACAGCAACTCCGACCCCGGCGGATTCAGACTATTATGTGGAGAGAGTTGATAATCTTTCCGAAGATTTCATTACCGGTGTGGATGTATCCTCATATCTTTCTATTAAGAACAGTGGTGGAAAGTATTACGATTTTGATGGTAATGAGTTATCCGATCAGGGATTTTTTGATTTACTTGCGGAAAGCGGCGTGAAGTACGTGCGTATCCGTGTATGGCATAATCCGACCGATGGAAATGGCAATAGCTACGGTGGTGGTGCCAATGATTTAGAGACCGCAAAGAAGATTGGTCAGTGGGTAACTGGTGCAGGCATGAAGGTGCTTGTAGACTTCCACTATTCTGACTTCTGGGCAGATCCGGGCAAGCAGACTGCGCCGAAGGCATGGGCTAATATGGATCTTGCTACAAAGCTCACAACTGTGGAGAATTATACCAGGGAGAGCTTACAGTATCTGATTGATGCAGGCGTGGATGTAGGTATGGTGCAGGTTGGTAATGAAACCAACAATGGTGTTGCAGGTGAAATGGTGGTAGTTACCGGTGAAGGGGATAATGCAGTTTACAACTATTCCAACATGGCAGCTATTTTCAGTGCCGGAAGTAAGGGTGTTCGCAGCGTGGCGGAAGCCAATGGCAAGGATATTCTGGTAGCCCTTCACTTCACCAATCCTGAGGCATCCGGAAGATATGCAAGTTATGCAGCGTACCTGGATGAGTATAATGTAGATTATGATGTATTTGCTACATCATATTATCCATATTGGCATGGAACTTTAGAGAATTTAAGTAGCGTGCTTAGCCATGTGGCAGATACTTATGACAAGAAGGTAATGGTTGCTGAGACTTCTTGGGTTCGTACCTTAGAGGATGGTGATGGTCATACCAATACAATTACAGCAGGAAGTACCGGTATTTCGATGCCAAATGAAGTATCGATTCAGGGGCAGATGACCTCTGTAAGTAATGTAATTAAGACCGTTGCAGGCATCGGTGAAAACGGTATCGGTGTATTCTACTGGGAGCCTGCATGGATTCCTGTACAGTATTATGATGGCAGTGATGCCAATGTACTTGCACAGAACAGAGCACTTTGGGAGCAGTACGGAAGCGGTTGGGCGTCCTCCTTCGCAGCAAATTATGATGAAGGCGCAGCACAGTGGTACGGCGGAAGTGCAGTAGATAATGAAGGTTTATTTGACTTTAACGGTAAGGCACTGGAGTCTTTAAATGTATTTAAATATGTTTACACCGGAACAACCGCACCGGTATATGCTACAAGCGTAACAGCAGCATCTGTTACTGCTGAACTTCGTCAGGAGGTTACACTTCCTGCTAAGGGAACCGCCAATTTTGTAGATGGCTCTACTGCAGAGGTTGGTGTAACCTGGAATCAGGCAGAGCTTCAGGATGCAATTAACCATGGTGTGGGTCAGTATACCATTAGCGGTACTGCCACTGTAGGCGGCGAGAACTTCACAGTTACCTGCCAGCTTACCATTACACCGGTGAACTTGTTAGAGAATCCAAGCTTTGAAGGCTCTGAGATGAATATGTGGGTGGCTGACAATAGCTGTATCTCAAGAAAGAGCGAGGGCGGCAACTATCGTTCCGGAACCTATGCAATGCATTTCTGGTCCGCAGATGCTGTAGAGTATGTGGTAACCCAGACAGTAACCTTACCTAAGGGAACTTATAAATATGGCGGCTACTTAGAAGGTGGCGATGCCGGTGAAAATGCTGTATTTAAGATTTTCGCGACCGTAGGTGGACAGACTCTGGAAGCAGATACAGGTGTATCCGGCTGGCAGTCATGGGACAATCCGGAGATCGGTGAAATCGTTGTCAGCGAGAACAATACTCAGGTAGTGGTAGGCTTTAAGGCAACTGCGGCAGCAGGTGCTTGGGGTGCATGGGACGATATGTATCTCTATAGAGTTGTAACTGTGGATGATGTGGTTAATGAGGCAGCAGCAGCTGTAGAGCAGATTAACGCAGCTACTATCGAGGAAGTTCCTGCGATTATTACCAATTTCTTGCAGATCATTAATCAGAATTGGACAAGTTCAGATAGTACAGTTATTTCGGATGAGGTTATGCAGGCTTTGCTTGATTTGGAAATCAGTATTCGAAACAACTTCCCGGACATCCAGTTTAACATTAACAATAATCAGGGAGCAGGAATAGGCGTAAGTAGCATTGAGAATGCACTTCTCACAGTGCCCGGTGGCGGACGATTAAACGTAGCCGGAGCTGAGTTGGATGCAGCAGAGAGGGCAAGGGCAAGAGCAGAGTTCCCTGATTTAACAGAGGATCAGCTTGATAGTGCAGTGACATTTAGCCTCACTTTAGAGAATTCCAGTCACGCAGAAGAACAGCTGGATGCGCCTGTACGAATTACCTTCGTTATTCCGGAAAATATGCGTGGAAAGAATTTACAGGTGATTCACTTTACTGAGAATGGTGTAGAGCTCTTAGCGGTGACATTGTCCAGTGACGGAATAACAGGAAGTTTTGTTACAAGAAGCTTTAGTGATTTTGCATTAATTGCTGAAGAGTCATCAGGTGGTGGTGATAACAGTAACCAGAATAACAATGGTAGCAACAATAGTAACAACAATAGTAACAACAATACTACCCAGAATACTGTAACTGCCATTTCACCCAAAACAGGTGATATGACCGTATTATGGCTTCTGATTGCATTAGTAGGTATTGTATCCGGAAGTATCGGTGCTACAATCCTTCGCAAGAAAGAAGAAAAGTAATTTTGGTTAGTTGCATTGAACTAAAATGAATTAAGTGTTATATTGTAGAGAGTCGGGAATTGCCCGGCTCTCTATTTTTAATGATAAGTTAGAAAAGGAACAACAATATGTTAATAAAAAAGCCCAATCGAAACGATGCCTGTTGGTGTGGCAGTAACAGAAAGTATAAAGTGTGTCATGAAGCTTTTGATGCAAAGATTGAAAGTTTTGCCAGAAAGGGGGCAGTGACACCTACCAGAGATATTATTAAGACACCTGAGCAGATTGAGAAGATTAAGGAAAGCTGTAAGATTAATATTGCCATCTTAGATCATTTGGAGCAGGTGGTATGTGAAGGAATGTCCACTGCAGAGATTGATAAAATCGTTCATGACATGACCTTTGCCGCAGGGGCTTACCCTGCACCTCTTGGGTATGAAGGATATCCATATAGTGTATGTACTTCTGTGAACAATCAGATTTGTCACGGCTTCCCCTCTGAGGACGTGATTTTGAAAAATGGTGATATCGTGAATATTGATGTTTCCACCATTTTAGACGGTTATTATTCGGATTCTTCCAGAATGTTCTGTATCGGGGAAGTCAGTGAGGAGAGAAAGCGTCTGGTGCGTGTTACCAAGGAATGTTTGGAGAAGGGACTGGAGCAGGTAAAACCATGGGGCTTTCTTGGAGACATGGGGCAGGCGGTTCATGACCATGCCTACAGTAATGGATACACAATTGTCCGTGAAATCGGCGGACATGGTGTGGGATTGGAATTCCACGAAGAGCCTTGGGTGGGCTATCATACCAAGAAGGGCACGGATATGCTTCTTGTGCCGGGCATGATTTTTACTATTGAACCCATGGTCAATGCCGGAGGCGTAGAGATTGAAATCGACAAAGAAAATGGCTGGGAAGTTTACACAAAGGACGGTAGCGATTCCGCCCAGTGGGAAATCATGGTACTGGTTACCGAAGACGGTGCTGAGGTACTCTGCTACTAAAGCGGGTAGCCACAAGGGGCAGTCATAAGATGTAAAAGCAAGTGCAAAAAAGCACCGACGGGGTACAACTCCCCTACGAGACCCTGCAAGAACTGCGTAGTAATTTCCAAAATCAGCGTTTGCGTTCCATTCGTGTCTCGGCTCGTGTTAGACAATCGCCAGATTTGTACGCATAAGGCGGATTCTATGTAGGAAGTGAAGAGCGGCCATTTCTAAGGATAAGCCCTAAGGATTGGTAAACTGTTCGAAACTGCTTAAATTTCAGAAAGTTGCAGATTGCGTTCTATGATTAATCAATGTCTGTCCAAGTTTCGAGCAAAATAAAAGAACTGACCGTCTATGGTGAGACATTTTCTATGTCTCCCATAGTTCGGACAGTTCTTTTATTTTGTCGAAAACGTGCCCCGACATTGACTGGAACGTAATCTGCAACTTTGGAAATTTCTACGCACTTTCTCTAAGCTTACCAATCCTTAGGACTTATCCTTGGAAATGGCCGGCTAATATACGAAAATTCAAGAATCCGCCAGATATGCGGACAAATCTGGCGATTGTTCTAACCTAGAAGAGACTCGAATAATCATAGAACGCAGAACGTGATTTTGTGAAATTCCAGCAGTTCGCAGATGGGTCTCGTAGGGGAGTTGTACCCCGTCGGTGCTTTTTTGCACTTGCTTTTACATTCTGTGCAGCTCCCTTGTAGCATTTTGTTTAGAAGCTGTGGCCACCGCCACCACCTGAAGAACCACCACCACCGGAAGAGCTGCTACCACCGCCACCGGAATCTGAACTGGGGGGATCGTAGATACGTCTGGTGTGAAGAAGGATGCTGTCATGGTGGGTGTACTTCACGTGGTGATCCATTTTTTTGACCAACTGAGAGGTGTTCACTTTCGATTTCCTTGTATAGATTCGAAGACGGATGTAGTTGCCAAGGAGAGCGAATACAAGAGCAAGCAGAGCATTGCTGATGTATTTCATGGGCTGGGCGATACGTCGTCCCTCCAGAAGGTCGTACATCTGTCCGAAGGCCTTGGATGCGCAGGCATAATAGTCTCCCTTTGTGGCGTAGGTATATACATTATCTGTAATCGTGTTGGCATAGCTTTTGGTGATGGTGCGATAAATTTTTCCATCACTGAAAATCCAGATGTTGCGGTTATCCATGTCAATTAAGAATATGGTGCCGCTGGAGGTATCAAAGACCTGACGATAGTAGCTCTTGATATAAGACTCTGTAGTGGTTGTATTGGAATTAATGGACTTAAATGCTACATTTCCGTATTCTGTAATGGGTTTCATGGTCTCCAAAAGAGACTCTTCCTCACTCTGCGTCAGAAGATTGGCGTCATCTTCCATAAGACACCTGTAAGAGGTGGCATCATTGGTATATGTGGCTGCATGAATCTCTGCCGGAACAAATAGTAGGGCAGTAATCATTGCCATGAAAGTAAGAAGTATCTTACGCATTGTCATCACCTCCTGTATGAGTCTTAAACTGAGGTAGTGGTCTGGTTGCCAGAATATTGTAATAATGAATGGTGCAAAGCAGTGTTGTAAACATTGCTGCCAGACAGATGGCACTTGCCCCATAAAAATAGATGTCGTGGACCGGATTAATAATCATTGTTCCTAGAGACATAATAATGGCAATGACGGCACCGGGAAAGCCCTTGATCAATTTGCCAATGATGGGGCCGGATTCCTTTTTCTTAATAGCCGCTACCTCAAAGCTGTAGAATAGTAAGGTGGCAATGGAAAGGGCAAGTACAATTCCCAAAGTAATGATGGGGCGGAAGGTAAACAGCAGATTCAGAATGATAAAAATCGGAATCGCAAGGATAAGGCTGCCGGTAATAAATTTTTTCTCATCAATGGGCAGGTCGGCAACAACCTTGCCGGTCTGACCGTTAACTGTGGCATATGCCACGCGGTCTCCCTTGCGGTAAGACATGAACCATACCGGAAACATATGTAAGGTAGCACCATCTAGTTTGGTGTGAGTCTTGTGTACCTTGTCAGGAACAGGTTTAAGGGTATACTTGCGCAGCGACTTGGAACGGGTGATTTCGTGTAAGGTATTCTCTGCGGCACCATCAATGGCTTGCCTCCTGTAATTTTCCTCTGATACATCGGAGGTATCTGCATAGAAGCCACTGAGGAAGGACGGGGTAAATCGTCTTGCCTTGGTAGTATCAAAGGGCTCTAAGTACTCACTGATAGAGTCAGCGAAAGAGGTGGATGCATCATGGGAAAATCCCACATATCTGGCATCAATCTCTCCCTGTATTTCGTATTCCTTTTCAATGCGATAATCTCCAGAGCGTCTGGATGTGGAACCATATAAGGTCACCGGTCCTTCCTGGGATATATCGTAGACCCAATAGGGCATGTAGATGCCGCGGAAACTGTCGATACATTTCTCATCCTTTGCGTCTGCCGGGATGAAGGGAGATTTACTCACCAGCTTCATGTAGGCGTTTTTGCACATGTTTTTGGTCTTGGTGAAAGGGATGATTTTTGCAGGTTTACGCTCTTTACTGATGCGGCTGTCCAAAATCGTGGAAGCATCACAGAAGCTGCAGAAGGTTGCAGCAGTCTCGTCTGTGCTGAGGATTTGTCCGGCACATTGTGGGCAGGTGAAAACGGTAACATCATATTCCGTAGACTCTTCTGCATCCCGGTCTTTTGTAAAATCATATGGGCTCATGGTGGTGTCGCAGTGATTGCAGAGCAGCATTTCCTTGCTGATACTGTATTTGAGATTGCCACCGCAATTGGGACATTCATACATAGCTGTTCTCCTTTGAGATATTTTATCTTAATCTTAATTCTTTTTTCAGACAGAAACAATGGTTTGACGAAATTTAATATATATTTTAGTTGCAGGATAGGGGTTTCATGCTTTAAACTAGAAGGGTGTATGAAGATTTAAAAGCAAAAGGAGGGGTTAACATGGCCTACGAAAAAGAAATGAAAGCTTATGCAGACCAGATGAAGGAATTGTGTATTAAGAATGATACCATTTCAGATGAACTCTTCAAGCAGTATGGCGTAAATAGAGGATTGCGCGATCAGAATGGTAAGGGTGTTTTGACTGGATTGACCAATATTTCGGACGTGATTTCTTTTAAAACGGTGGACGGACAGCAGGTTCCTTGTGAGGGTGAACTGTGGTATCGTGGTTTTAAGGTAAACACCTTGATTGATAATATGGGGGAAGCCTTCGGCTTTGAGAAAACGGCGTTTCTGTTATTGTTTGGCGAACTTCCCGATGATGACCAATTGGAGGAGTTTATTGATATTTTGGGTGCCGCAAGACGACTTCCGGTGAACTTCACCAGAGATGTAATTATGAAAGCACCGTCCAAGGATATTATGAATTCTATGACCAGAAGTATCCTGACCTTAGCTTCCTATGATAAAGATATCAGTGATACAAGTATTGAAAGCAGTATCCGTCAGTGTATCAAGTTGATCAGTGTGTTCCCTCTTTTGGCGATTTACGGATATCATGCCTACAATCACTATGAAAATGATGAAAGTATGTACATTCATAGACCGGATATGTATCGTTCCACAGCAGAGAACCTTCTGATGATGCTTCGTCCGGATAAGAAATATACTGAGATTGAAGCCAAGGTACTAGATGTTGCCCTCATTTTGCATATGGAACACGGCGGCGGTAATAACTCTACCTTTACCACGCGAGTAGTAACCTCCTCCGGTTCAGATACTTACTCCGCAATCGCTGCAGCGATGTCTTCCTTGAAGGGGCCAAAGCACGGTGGTGCTAATCTTAAGGTTATGGAGATGATTCAGGATATTCATAAGAATGTGGCGGATACGGATGATACGGAAGCGCTTCGTTCTTATCTGACCAAGATTTTGGATGGGGAAGTGTTTGATAAGAAGGGCTTAATCTATGGTATGGGTCATGCGGTTTACTCATTGTCAGATCCAAGAGAAGTGATTTTTAAGGGATATGTAGAGCAGCTTGCCAGGGAAAAGGGACGCGAGAAGGAAATGCGTCTTTACAAGAATATTGAGACCCTTGCACCGGAGATTATTGCGGCCAAGAGAAAAATCTTCAAGGGTGTCAGCCCTAACGTGGATTTCTACAGCGGATTTGTATATGAAATGCTGGATATTCCAATGGAATTGTATACTCCGATTTTTGCAATTGCACGTATTGTAGGCTGGAGTGCTCATCGTATTGAAGAGCTTATCGGTATGAACAAAATCATTCGTCCTGCGTATAAGTCAGTGATGGAGCAAAAAGAATAGGTTTTAAGAAAAAAGGGACTGCCTGGCAGTCCCTGATTTTATGTCCGGAATGGTGCCAGAGGTAATCCGTTTGCACCATATACGGTACAGGTTCCGTGGTCCACCCAGAGATATCTGGCTTTTATAGGAGCACAAACAGCCGGAGAGGTTAAAACCAGTTTATTCTCCTTAATTTCCACCCTGGCGGGATGGAAAATGCTATCATTTCCGGCCAGCTCGAAACCGGTGCAATCTGCATCCTTTATTATGAGTCCGTTCTCTGCATTTTCCAGAGTCAGAATGAGCTCATTTCCTGAAATTTCAGAGCTTTGGTAGATGGGACCATATACTTCTGTTTTACCCAGACGCCCATACACGTGATAGAGTGCTTGTAGTGCAAGACGAATTCCTACCTGTGTCTTATGTACGGGATGAATATTATTGTATTCCCCAAGGTCCATGGCCACCGCAAGGCCGGTATTTGGCAGTTCCTTATGAAGACGCATCTGTGCTTCGCGGATGATGCACCAGTGGTCATTGGTTTCATTGGAGATATAGTGATGAGCAGGTAGCTGAACATATATAAAGGGTAAGTGGTCATCACGAAAATCTCTTCTCCATGTTGCAATCAGACTTTTTAACAGGTGATAATAGCTGCTTGGTCTGTGGTCATCGCTTTCTCCCTGATAATAGATTGCTCCTGCAAGCGTATAGGGGATGACTCTGCTCAGCATGGTTTCATAAAGGCCACAGGGGCGGAATTCATGCTTTGGACCCATTGGTCCCGGCCATTTACATTCACCTACAACAGCCTGGGCTTCGTCCCAAAGGGCATCCGGGTGCTCAGCATAATAGGCATCCATACGTGGCTGCCAATCTGCATGCCAGACTTTATATTCCTGCAATTCTTTTTCGTACTGCACGGGGTCCAGTTTTGCAAGGAGCTCAGCATATTCGTTCCAGTAGATTTCAGTATCCTCATGGGAGAGAATGGAGTGCTTGTCCTGCCATGCACTGGCGCTGGTACCACCCCAGTTACAACCGATGATTCCTACGCAGCATCCCAGCTTTCTGGACAGCTCTTCTGCAAAGTAGTAGCCTACTGCGGACCAGATTTCCACATCTTTGTCGTCACCTGTCATCCAGTGATTGGTTCGCTCCTTCTCGTAAAAATGGTCGTCCATGAAAGCCTTTTTCTGGACATAATAGAAGCGTACATTTTCCGCTTTGGCACGCTCCATTGCTGCCTGTCCGTCCGCTTCCTGGCGCAGTTCAAACTCCATGTTGGACTGACCGCCTGCCAGCCACACTTCTCCAATCATCACATCCTCAAAGGTTTGATATACCTCCCCATCACCGGATACGGTCATGGTATATGGGCCGCCTGCTTCCATGGCAGGTAAGGTTACCTCCCATTTATTACATATGCTGGTGGTCTTTGCGCTGATTCCGTTCAGGGATACACATACTTTCACGTCATCATCTGCCATACCCCACACTCTGAACTCTTTATTTCTCTGCAACACGCAGTGGTCCGAAAACACTGCGGCACATCTTACGATTTTCTCCATATTGCCTGCTTTCCGCGCTTATTACTCGCGCAATTTTATCAGCCATAATTGTACCATATCTTTTATTTAAATGAAGGTATTTATTGCATAATATTTGCGTCTTAATTTACAGCATGGTACAATGTGGGAAGATTAAGAAAATGTTTTTGAGTTGTGAAATAGTTGTTTTAGTAAGGACAAACGGAAAGGACAAAATGCTTCCTATAGATTTTATAAAACGAATGAAAGATATGCTGGGGGAAGAGTACCCGGCTTTTGAAGAAGGATTTGAGAAGCCTAAGTTTCAGGCACTGCGTTTTAATCCCCTAAAGGGAGAGAAGACGGAGTTTTTGGAGAAAGCAAATTTCAGCCTGCGCCCGGTTCCTTGGGAGAAAAATGGATATTATTATCAGACAGAGGATGCACCGGGAAAGCACCCCTTTCATGAAGCAGGAGTATATTATATTCAGGAGCCCAGTGCTATGGCACCGGTTCCCTTTTTGGAGATAAAGCCGGGAGAGCGCGTGCTGGACCTTTGTGCGGCACCCGGAGGAAAGTCTACCCAGATTGCAGCCGCGCTTGGTGGTGAGGGGCTTCTGGTATGTAATGAGATTCATCCTGCCAGAGCAAAGATTTTGTCAGAGAATGTAGAACGAATGGGTATCCGCAATGCCATAGTAACCAATGAGTCACCGGAGAAACTGGCAGAAGTATTTGTGGGATATTTTGATAAGATTTTGGTGGACGCACCCTGCTCCGGTGAGGGAATGTTCCGTAAAAACGAAGAGGCATCCCAGCAGTGGAGCCTTCAGAATGTGGAGCTTTGCGGGGAAAGACAGGATGGCATTTTGGACTGTGCAGATAAAATGCTTCGTCCGGGTGGAAGACTTGTGTACTCCACCTGTACCTTTGCACCTATTGAGAACGAAGGAAGCGTCAGCCGCTTTTTGCAAAGACAC
>JAFUKH010000094.1 GCA_017467845.1 Lachnospiraceae bacterium
AGCGTTCATCCTGAGCCAGGATCAAACTCTCATGTTAAAAAGTTCGTCCTGCCAAAATTAATCATCTGGCATTACTGTTTTGGTTTAAAGATTTGCATCTTTACGTTCTTTGAAAATCGGACTCGCAGATAAATCTGCTCATCCGCGTTCGGTTTCTAAATGCTTTCGCATTTGCACCTGATTGACTTCGTCTTTTCGCAAGCAAGCTTGCAAAGCCGCCCTCAATCATCTGCCAAGCGCTACGCGCTTGAAACCTTGCTCGCGAGAATTTTCAAGGTTGCATTGTTGTTTATTTGTCAAAGTTCATATTCGTCGGAACAATGTTCCGAGCGGAGAAGGAGGGATTTGAACCCTCGCGCCGCTATTAACGACCTGCACCCTTTCCAGGGGTGTCCCTTCAACCACTTGGGTACTTCTCCAAAATGCTTGAATAATTACATATGTAATTCTCTTAATCGCGGCGGAGTAAAAACCTCCGAGCGGAGAGGGTGGGATTCGAACCCACGCGCCCTTGCGGACAAACGGTTTTCAAGACCGCCTCGTTATGACCACTTCGATACCTCTCCGTGTTCGCTGTTCACCAGCGACTTGATTATAATAACAAACGTGAGCGTAATTGTCAACAGGTTTTTACACAATTTTTTAAACTTTTTTTGTTTTTCTTAGAAACGCCCATTTTACAAGGTTTTCGCCACATTTCTGCCCACAATATCTTGTGTGTTTTTTCTGTATTCTACACAAGAAAGAGCCAAAATGTTTGAACTGTCAGAATAGTCCATACATTTTAGCTCACTTCATACTAATACTCAACTAACAAATCTGCATAGATTCCACCAAGCTCTTTAAGCCCCTTGGCAACCAGGCCTGCATATAATACCGCTCCGGCATATCTCAAATGGGTATTATCTGTCTTTCCTTCCATATAGTTAGGATAGAGTCCTGCATCAAAATTCATATACCAATTTCTCGACTCTGCTTCTCCGGCCCTTTTCAGTTCTGCTCTGCTCATACTGTATAAATCGATAAGCGGTACATTTAAGTTAGCAGCTGTCTGTTTCATACCGGCTACATAGTCTGAATGCGCCCCCATACCAAGATGACCATTTTCCATAAAGCATCTGCGCTCCAGGGGAGTAATCAGAACCGGGTATGCACCATGTTTTCTGGCTACATCAATGTAAATGGCCAGATTATCCATATATGTAGAGTAAGGCTCTGTGTATCTGGTAGGATCCTGATCCTTTTCATCATTATGCCCAAACTGGATAAAAAGGAAATCTTCTTCCCCAATTCTTTCATCAATTGCCTGCAGACGTCCCTCATCAATAAAGCTCTTGGTGCTTCTGCCATTCTTGGCGTGATTTTTCACTTCCACATCTTCCTTTAAGTATAAGGAAAGAACCTGTCCCATTCCGGTCTGAGGATATGTGGTAATATCATTGGTCTGTACAGTGGAATCCGCTGCCCAATAAATTTTTCTCATATTCATTCTCCTAAAAACAAGAGGAGGAACTTTCGCTCCTCCTCGTCTGGATTCTTTAGATAAGGAACAAATTATTCCTTTACTGCACCAATATTAACACCCTTTACAAAGTACTGCTGTAAGAATGGATACAGCATCATGAAAGGAAGGATTGCACAGATAATACCTGCGTTAAACAGTGTATTCTGCGATACCTTATATGCCGTTGTGGGCGTATCACCATCCATAATCATGTTACGTAACTTGTACTGGAAGTTAACCTGATCATTATCGGTGATGTAAATCTTAACGGTTGAGTAATCGTTCCATACAGTAACTGCGAACATCAAACCGATGGACGCAAGCGCTGCCTTTGAAAGCGGAAGAACGATTCTGAAGAAAATTCCCATTGGAGAACATCCGTCGATTTTAGCAGCTTCATATAATGAAGAAGGGATGCCTTCAAAGAAGTTTCTCATAAGTACGATATTGTACACATTAATACCATGCTTAAATACAAGAATCCACATGTTATTAACTAAACCTAACTCTTTCATAACCAAGTACTCAGGAATCATACCACCGGAGAAAATCATGGTGAATAATAACATTCCTGCGAAAAGGCTACGGCCAGGCATCTCGAACTGAATAAGTACATATCCACCTAAGGTAGATAATACAAGACCTAAAAGTGCACCTAAGATAGTTGTAACAACAGAGTTGATAAACGGTCTGTATAATGCCTGCGTCTCAATAATGGTCTTATAACCATCTACAGAGAACTTATCAGGCCAAATTCTGAACTGATAAACACCTACTGCGTTGAAGGAGTCAGATAATACTTTCCACATTGGGACAATAATAATCAAACCAAGTAAGATAAATACGATGTAGTTAATTACATCAAACATCTTTATTTTCTTCTTAGGCTTACGATATACTGCTGCTTCTGCCATATTCTTACCTCCTTAAATAATTCCACGACCACGGGTCTTCTTACTTGCCCAGTTACATACGATAACAAGTACACAACCCACTAATGATCGGAAGAGACCTACTGCTGTGGAATATCCATAGTTAGGAAGTGCCATTGCGAAGGTCTGTCTGTAGATGTAAGTAGCACATACATCAGCTACGCTGTAAACCGCATTGTTATAAAGAACGAATACTGATTCAAACAGATTCATAACTTTTGCAAGGTTTAAGATAAGTACAGTGATAATGGTATTTGCAAGTGCAGGTAATGTGATATAACGCATCTTCTGCAGACGAGTAGCACCATCGATATCACCGGCTTCATATAACTCAGGGTTAATACCGGAAAGTGTAGCAAGGAAGATAATGGTTCCCCAACCGGTATCCTTCCAAAGATTGATTACATAATAAATCGGTCTCCAATAATTCTCATCTGCAAGGAAATAAATACCCATACCATCCTTTGCAACAATGCCCCAATCCTTTAATAATCCGTTTACCATACCGGTGCTGGATGGAGATAAGAACAAACTGAAGATAGATGCAACTACTGCCCATGACATAAAGTGAGGCAGATAGATAATTGTCTGAAGTGTTTTCTTTGCAAAAAGGTTCCCCATTTCATTTAAGAAAATGGAAACTATTACTGATGCAAAGGTACTGAGGAATAACTTAATAATACTCAGCTCTAATGTGTTTTTAAATGCAGTCCAGAACGCATCTGTGGAGAACATCTTCGTAAAATGCTTCAGTCCTACAAATACAGGTTCACCAACCGGCTTGTAGTCGTATAATGCATAACGAACACCAAGCATTGGCCAATAATTAAAAATAAGTAAGAAAATTAAAACCGGTAAAAACATAATATAGTAGCCTCTGTGGTTCCAAATACGTAATCCCAGAGATTTTTTGCGTATTTCAATACCTGAAGCTGTGACGTTATTCTTTTTGCCCATTCCGTCCTCTTCCTTTCATCGCTTTTAAACATTTCTCTCAAACAACGGCCGGACTATAATACGGCCGGGCGTCTTTCGTGAAATAACTGTCCTGCCTCTAAAGAGACAGGACAGCCCATTTACCATTTAAACCAAAAGGTTCACTTGCTATGAATTAGCCGTTTAACTCAGCTAAGCACTGCTCGATAATAGAACCAACAGTTGCTACGTAGTTAGCCATAGCAGCTTCTACATCACCATTCTTAGTAACAACTTCGGTAACCACTGCCATCTTAGCATCGTAGATAGTACCAGACTCATTGGTATAGGTCTCAGATACTGGAGAGATAGGAGCATCTACACAGTTCTCAGTGAAGAATAAGTTACCTTCAGCAGCTAAACCTTCTACAGAGTTGAATCCGTTAGTTAATGGAGATACAACTAATGCAGGGTCTAAGTGATTCTTCTTCCATACAGAGTTAGGATCGTTAGGAGACTGCTTTAAGTGGAATACACCTTCCTCATAAGAGTAGGTCTTCTCATTGTCAGTACCAGGATTGACAGTGAACTCTTCTGCCTTGGTTGACCAGTGTACATCTTCAGCACCGTAGGTCCATAAAGTCTGAACAGTACCACCATCCATCATGGTCTCGATGAATGCATCAAAGATAGCCTGCTCACGAGTGTTGTCGCCATCCATATCGTCGATGATAACCCATACAGGAGCTTCTCTGTTAAGATAACCACCAATTGCCTCAACTTCAGCGATAGGAGGTAACTGAACTAACTCTTCGTTAACCTCGTTCTTGATAAGGTTATCAGTTAAGGTCTGATACCAAGAACCTGCCCAATAAGTGAATACACCTGAAGAACCGGTCTGATCGTTAGAGAACCATTTTTCACGAGCAATCTTAGTAGAAGCGGTTAAGGTTTCAGGATCGATTGCACCTTCGTTGTAAGCCTGCTGTAATCTTAATAAAGCAGCCTTGGTTTCTTCAGTATTGAATCCATCGTACCATACGCCATTCTCATCCTGAAGGATTGCTGGGTAAGCATCCTGCCAGAACTCAGGTAAGTAGTTAATATACGGAGCTTCGTTTCCTAAGAAACCAGCAGCAACAACACCGTAAGTATCGCCAGTTGTGCCGTTTCCATCAGGATCGCCATCATGGAATGCCTTTAACATATTGTAGTAAGCATCGTAGTTGGTAATAGTAGAAGCATCGATACCAACTGCATCTAACCAAGCCTTCTTAACGTAGGTTACACAACCATTACCATAAGTAGGAGCGAAGCCGTAAAGCTTTCCGTCCTTCTTAAGAGCTTCGTTGATTGCAGGAAGAGTCATTCTGCTCTGGAACTCAGCGTTATCATAAGCTTCAGTCATATCCCAAAGAAGTCCGGTTGGAGCGTACTGTGCGTACATATCAGCTGACATGATCATTACATCAGGATAATCCTGAGATGCGAATAAACGTCCAACTGCATCCACGTAACCAGAGTGGTCTAACTGAGAGATTTCAAGATCAACGCCTACAGCGTCTTCCCACTGCTTCTCAAACTCTGCCTGACCGTTGTCTACAGTAGCGGTTAAGGTACCGTTAACTACCATTTTAACTTTCTCAAGCTTGAACTCTTCTGCAGGAGCCTCTGCATTACCAGCATTGTTATCTGCTGCGCTTGACTCAGTATTGTTATTTGCTGCTGCACTTGACTCTGCAGGAGCATCGCTACCGCCACAAGCTGCTAAAGAAACAACCATAGCAGAAGCTAAAAGTAAGGATAAAACTTTTTTCTTCATTTTTCTTCCTCCCATATAAAATGAAAAATATGTTGTTAGTGTTGAGGCTTATCGCCTCGACCTGTTCACACCTTAGCATTTGGGCCTAACTTTCGCAAGTGACAAAATTTGCTGTCACGGACATAATTTGTTCACAGATTGTTCAAACCCTTGAATTTACTGGTTTTTTTGTAAGTACTTACATATTGTTTTTTTTGTATAAAACTGATACAATGACACTAAATTCATTAGCAATCTATCGATTTTTTAGGAGACATTATTGATGATTTTAGATAAAGAAAAGAGAGAAAACAGTACAAATGTACCAAACGAGAACAGTTCTCTCATGTTGAAAATGGTAACCTCTTACAGCGTTTTTTTACTTGCCATTTTGTTTTTATTCTGTGTTTTGTTCATTACAACATTTAATAACAACCGTAATGTTTACAATTTACAGAAGCAGACTACTATGATTAGTAACGTGGACCTTTTTGAAAAGGACATTGATATCATGCAGGTCTATTGCAGACAGATGTTACAGCAAAAAGATTTCCGCCATATTATGAATTCCAATGAAGTAACAGACAAATATGTAGAACTGGGAAATCAGCTCCGTACTTTAATGGCCACGGACATCTATCCGGAGTCTTTACTTCCGGTCAATGAAGTGTTCTGCTACTTCCCCTTAACAGAGTACATACTGTCACCGGTGTACTTTATTCATCAGGACAAATTTTACAATTGGGCAAAGGGATATCCATCCAACTTACAAGATTCCTGGAATGATATTCTGAATTTCTCATTCTCCAGAAATCATTACAATACAATGGATGCCTTTCTTCCCAACTCTATTAAAGATTACTATCTTTACCCCATTGACTTGTCTGATTTATACTATCTGGAAACCAATGCCATCATTTGTTTTATGATCGATAAAGAAGAATTATTGAAATTATTCAGTGGTTTCGACTTTTCTGACAAGAGTTCCTTCTTATTGATTATTGATGAAGATAATTCCCCTGTTCTGACTTTGGGAAATATTTCTGAAGGAAATTACTCTCCCATCGCCGGACTTGACTATAAAAACAACTTTTCAGAGTTTTCTTCCGGAATTACCATCGGGAAATATGTATCCAATCAGACAGGCTACACCTACTATTACAGTTTTCCGGCCTACAACACCACTGAGGGCATCAGAATTTATAGTTTCATTTATGTGCTGATAGTAGCTATGGCACTTGCAGGCGGCGGTTATCTTGTTTACCGCTTCTCCAGACGAAATGTAGAGCCGATTCTGGCACTGGGCCATGAACTTCACGAAGCAGTGGAAGAAGGCAACCAGTTAAAGAAGGTTATGGATGTGCAGCGTCCAATTATTTATCGTTCCTATGTAAAGAAGCTTTTGTCCGGAAGTGTCACTACCAGTGAGGAAGCTTACTATATCATGAATTACCTGAATCTTCCTTATTATGATAAGATTTTCAACGTTCTTTATGTGGTTGTATATGACAATATGGAAGAAATCAGTGATGAATCGCTCCACAACGATAATCATGTGAAGGAAATGGAGAATATCATTCTCTCCACTCTTCAAAAATATTTCGGAGAGGAGTTGTTCTATTGCAGACCGGTGAATCGTACCTTTGCACTTTTAATCAGTGAAGACGCTGCCCAGGGCGAGGATTATATTTTAAAGCTTCAAGAAAAGATTCTTCGAATCCACGACGAATTGCATGACAACTACGATATGTGGTTATTTGCAGGTCTTGGAAAGAGCTGTGACAGTCCGTTAAACGTGTGGGAATCTTACCAGCAGGCTCGCGAAGCTATCAGCTATGCTACTAAGAATTACATTTTCTTCCCCTACGAATTTATCAAAAAGGATTCCAAGGCATTCTACTATCCGCAGGAGATTTCTACTAAGCTGATTCAGTTCATTACTACCGGAAACCTTTCTCAGGTACAGGAGCTTTTCAGTTTGATTCATCAGGAAAATATCGAAGAGCGTTCTCTCCCGGTAAATCTGATTCAATTTTTATTATCAGATATCCGAAATACTCTGCTTAAGGCTCGCTTTACACTTCCGTCCAATGCAGATCCCGAGGCCGCACGTGCCCTTGACGAACGCTTTAACAGCCCCCTTACCTTTAAGCTCTGCGAGGATATCGCAATCAGCCTCTGCAATTTATTCGGTAAGGACACGGAGGATGAAAATCTTGCCGTTACCATTGAAAAATATATTCAGGCTAACTTTAAAGACCCCTCTCTGTGTCTTAATAAGATATCTGATGAATTCCAGATTTCAGAGAGCTATTTCTCCCACATGTTTAAGGAGAAAACAGGTGCCAACTTCTCTACTTACCTGGAAAATCTCCGGATGGGCGAAGCAATGCGTCTGATAAAAGAGACCGATATCAGTTTAAATGAGCTGTACCTTATGGTAGGCTACAACAACCCTACCACTTTCCGAAGAGCCTTTAAGAAGGTATTCGGAGTAACACCCAGCAGCGTTAAATAAATCAAGGAGCCTAATATAATGGAAAAAGCGATTTTAGATTTTATTGACAGACTTGAAATTTCAGAAGTTCCTATGCATGCCATTCTGCTTATGCAGAATGGCAACTTAATTACAGAAGGTTATTATGCCCCCTATAAAAAGGATGTACCACATCGTATGTTCTCCATTGTTAAAAGTCTTAATGCCCTCTGTATCGGCATTTTGGAAGAAGAAGGTAGGCTTAAGCTTTCCGATAAGATTGTGGACTATTTTCCTGATAAGCTTCCAAAGGAGGTTCATCCTTTTTTGGCGGCTATGACCATCGAGGACATGCTGCGCATGCGTTCTTGTCATGCCCAGACCACTTACAAATTATCTGATATGGAATGGGTGGAGAGCTTCTTTAAGACACCTCCCACCCATAAGCCGGGAACTGTGTTCCACTATGACACCTCTGCAGCACATGTTTTGTGTATGCTGGTAGAACGGGTCAGTGGTAAACCAATGTTTACATATTTCAGAGAGAAAATCGGAGATGAAATTGGCTGGTCTAAGGATGCCTATCTGATTAATAATGACTTCGGCGACCCACAAGGAGGCAGCGGCCTTATGTGTACGCCAAAGGATTTACTGCTCTTAGCCAAGCTTCTTCTCCAGGAAGGTAACTGGAATGGTAAGCAGCTGTTACCAAAGGAATATTTAAAGAAAGCAACCTCAAATCTGACGCCCAACGTTGTGACCGGCGGTGTGAAGAGTGAAAGAATGGGTTACGGCTATCAGATTTGGTGCGGAGAACATGGCAGCTTTGTTCTCTATGGTATGGGCGGTCAGCTCGCCATCTGTTTCCCGGAATTTAACTTCATCTGTGTAACCTGTGCAGACTCGCAGGGCATGGGCGGCGGCAATCAGTTTATTTATAACGTTCTTCACGAAACGATTCTGCCCGCACTTAAGGAGGGTAAAGTCTTAAAAGGAATGACTCCTGCTATCACCCGGCGCATGGAAAGTCTTCACATTGCCCCTATTTGCCCGGAAAATACCTGCAGCGAGACTGCAAAGCGGATTCAGGACAAGTGCTACACCTTTGCAGAGAATAAACATGGCTTTACCAAATGCCATTTTTCATTTGAGGATAGCTATGAGGAAGGAATCTTCCATTACACCTACAATGGTCATGATTGTGTCCTTCCCTTCTCCTTCACTGAGTGCAAGGAAGGTGTCTTCCCGGTATATGACCTTTTCTGCTGCACCAGCGGAGCATGGCTGGAGAAAAATACCCTCTATCTAAAGAGCCACATCATCGATACCTCCGTAGGTAGTGTTCATATGGAATTTGTCTTCGGCGAGGAAGATGTTACCGTATTTATTAAGAAGATTGAAGAAACTATTTTAAATGAATATAATTGTCACCTATATGGAATTTGTAACTAAAACAGGAGAGAGCTATATAAGGCTCTCTCCTATTTTAATATCTTCCGGTGTTGTAATTTTAATATTTTCATAAGATGCTTCCACAAGCTTTACAGGCATCTTTTTCATGGTTTCAACAACCATGGCATCATCTGTAATCTGAATTCCTTTATTTTCTAACTCTTCCAAGCTCTCTATCAGCTCACCATAGGCTTCCACTATCAGCTGTTTCTCAAAGGTCTGAGGGGTTTGCACCATCCAGACAGTCTTACGATTCGGTGTTTTCACCCCAAACCCGGCTTCATCTGCAATTTTAATGGTATCCTTTACCGGCATTGCTGCCACGCAGCCTCCAAAGGCTTTCGCCGCTTCATAGGTATCTACAATAATCTTTTCATTTACAAAGGGTCTGGCACCATCGTGAATAAACACATATCCCGGCTCTGCCTGCTCTTTTATTACCTTTAAAGCCTCCCATACCGATAAGAATCGCTCTGCGCCCCCTTCGATAATCTGCTCCACCTTCTGAAAACCGTATTTCGCCACCATATTCTCCCGGCAAAAAGGAATTTCACCCTTTCCCACTACCAGAATAATACTGTCAATTACCCTGCTGTTTTCAAAAGCATTCAGCGCATACCACAAAATGGGCTTATCCTTTAATAACAGATATTGCTTCGGCACATCGGACTGCATGCGTTTTCCCACTCCGGCAGCCAAAACAATCGCTATATTTTTATTGTTCTTCATTTTATCGTTCCCCTAATCTTAAATTCGGAACCGCATTTAAATCAAGTGAGCTTCTTACACCCTTCTGATACTCATAATATCCGGCCACACCAATCATAGCCGCATTATCCGTACAATAAATAGGGCTGGGATAATAGAACTTCACCTTATTCTTCCCGCAGGCCTCCTCGAATGCTCCCCTTAGAGAAGAGTTAGAGGCAACGCCGCCTGCGATAGCAAATTTATCATATCCAAACTGCTTTACTGCATGCATGGAATGCTCCACAAGCACATCAATCACCGCTTTCTGGAAGGATGCTGCAATATCCGCTTCACAGATGGCTTCTCCCTTCATCTGGCAGCCATTGATATAATTCAGTACCGCAGACTTCAGACCACTAAAGCTGAAATCATATTCATTCTCTCCCACCTTTGCCCGTGGGAACTTAATGGCATCCGGATTGCCTTCCTTGGAAAGCTTATCAATCTTTGGACCACCCGGATATCCCAGACCAATGGCTCTCGCCACCTTATCAAAGGCCTCTCCCGCTGCATCATCTCTGGTTCTGCCGATAATCTCGTACTCTCCGTAATCCTTCACCAGTACCAGATGTGAATGACCGCCGGATACCACCAGACACACAAAGGGCGGCTCCAAATCCGGATTTTCTATGTAATTCGCACTAATATGTCCTTCAATATGATGAACACCTACAAGTGGGATGTCGGATGCAAAGCTGATTGCTTTTGCAGCAGATACCCCCACCAAAAGGGCGCCTACAAGTCCCGGACCGTAGGTTACCGCTATGGCGTCCATATCCGAAAGATCTGCTCCCGCTTCCGAAAGAGCCTCTTCTATCACCTGATTAATCTTTTCAATATGCTTTCTGGATGCAATTTCCGGAACTACGCCACCGTATAAGGTGTGCAGTGCAATCTGAGAAGAAATCACATTGGAAAGCACTTCTCTTCCGTTTCGAAGTACCGCAGCCGCAGTCTCATCACAGGAGCTCTCGATTGCAAGTATTAATGTATCATTTTCCTTTTTCGCTATACTCATTACCTACTTCCTACTCTGCATACACATTCTCGGCCAAATCCCAGCCGTAAATCTTCCAATGCTTATCCTCGTCCTGACGCAGGAGATATACCTCCACCGTTGACTCATTGGTTTTACCTGTTGTAAAACTATAACCACATCGGATTCTTGCAAATTCATATCCGTCATCCGTAAAATATTCCACGTCAGTACTGCTGGCAACGGATGCGCTGGCAATTCTTCTGTTGGTTTCCTTATACTGAACAATCTCCAGCGTAAGGCCTGCCAGATAGGTTTCCCAAGGATTATTCTCTACCAGCTCATCATCATACAAAAGTCTCGCCTGACGGCCTAATGCTTCTATTTCTTCTACAGAACATTCTTCGTTATAAAAGCATTTCATCACTTCATTATAATATTTGATTACTTCCTTTGGAGATGGGGGATAATCCTTCTCCAAATCTCTGGCAAGAACCTTCTGTACCACCGTCAGATTCTGCTCTTCAAGAGTCTGTCGATCCCGATTCACCAAATAACAATAATATGCCACTATGGCAAGGATTACAACTGCTACAACAACTATGATCACTGTGTTTTTCTTATTTGACTTCATATGCACACCTACTCTTCAAACTGTAGCTCCACGCTTCTGCCATCCTTGGCTGCTACGGACGCCGGGAAAATCTTTCTCACATCTCCCATATATTCCTCCGGTCTTGTCAGAGATGGACTATAATGGGTCAGCCACATTTCTTTTACATCAGCCTCTTTGGCTATTTTCGCCGCTTCATACATAGTCATATGCTTATATTCTCTGGCCTTTACCAGCTTATCCGGCTCACCGTACATCCCCTCACAGATGAATAAATCTGCCTTGGAAGCATGTTCTTTAATGCTTTCCGTTGGTCTTGTATCGGTACAATAGGTCAGCTTGATCCCCTTTCTCACGCCGCCCAATACCATATCCGGGGTATATACCTTGCCATCCAGCTCCACTGTTTGGCCCTTTTGCAGGATTCCCCAATAATTTCTGGGAATCCCCAGCTCCATTGCCTTATCCAGCTGGAACTTGCCGATACGATCGATAATCATATTGTATCCATAGCAAAGTACATTGTGATTCACCTTAAAGGCCTCGATACGAAAGCCATCAAATTCAAAGGTCTGATTACCCTCTTCGATTTCCATACACTCAATAGGAAAAGGAAGCTCCGGTGCAATGACACGAAGAGCGTTTACCACTCTGGTCAGCCCTTTTGGTCCAATCAGAAGGAGCGGCTCTGTCCTCTCCGCATTGCCCATGGTCAGAAGCATTCCGGGCAAACCACTGATATGGTCTGCATGATAATGGGTAAAGCAGATAATATCGATGGGCTTGGGGCTCCACCCCTTCTCCTTCATGGCAATCTGGGTTCCCTCCCCACAATCAATCAGAATACTCTTTCCATTATATCTCATCATCAAAGATGTGAGCCATCTATAGGGAAGAGGCATCATGCCTCCGGTTCCCAATAAACATACATCCAGCATTTAATTCTCCATTCTAAATACTCTACAGCCATTCCATAATCTCCGTGATTGTCACCGGAATCCGGAACTGGGAAATCAAATCCTCATAGCAGTCCTCACAAAGGGAAAAGCTATGAATCTCACCATCATGGTGACTGTGATATCCAAAGGCGCAGGCGGAAGAAAAAATTCCTTCCTTTGGCACGCCATTTTCTTCTTTAATCTTTCGACCACATCTGTTACATGCACTCATTATTATACCTCCATACAATTCTCCGAGTATTAAGTATAACTCACAAATGCTTGCTCCCACTGTGGTAAATCCTACCTCTTACGGCGCCACATAATCATGGCATCCTCCACCGGTCTCCCATAAAATCGGGGACGAATTCCCTCCGACACAAAGCCAAGCTTTTCATAAAGAGCTATGGCAGGTTTATTACTGACTCTTACTTCAAGAGTATAGTCCACAATCCCCAGCTCATCTCCTTCCTGAAAGAGAATATCCATCATACGTGTGGCAATTCCTTTTCCTCTATAAGCTTCCGCTACCACCACATTATTAATATTCCCCTCCGAAAGAACATTGGTCACTCCCAAAGATGCCACAATCCTTCCATCCTCTTCCGCCACATAATACAGACTGTTGGGATCCTGTACCAAATGCAAAAAATCCTTCGGCAACCAGGGCATGCTGAATGCAGTACCATTTAATATGCTTACTGCCTCCACGTCCCTTTCTTCCAATCTACGAATTACCATCACTGTTTCTTTCTTCTCTTTCTCTCTCTGCCTGACTCTTTCGAAGATACTCCGGCTCATGAGTTGCCGCAGATACTACCTTTCCCTGCTTCGCATATATCTCGCCCAAGGTAGCCACACTGCCTGCACTTTGATGACTTCTATTTGCAGGTGCAAAGATAAATTGCTCTTCACTTCGAGCCGTAATACGTTCCTTATAAACAGGTACCCCGTCTCCCAGGAAAATCACCTGACCGTCTAATCTCTCACAATAGTCAAGGAGCTCATCCATATCCATGGCATCCTGCTTTTTTACGACAGTGAGCTCGCCACGAACAAAGCGGTACACACCGGTATACACCTGATTTCTTCTGGCATCAATAATAGGGCAGATATACTTATCCGTCCCCCAGAGATTGTAAGACAGACCTTCTAACGTAGGAACCTCTACAATATCCTTTGAAAGAGCAAGTGCCAGTCCCTTAGCCGTTGCAGAACCGATACGAAGCCCGGTAAAAGAACCCGGTCCTGCCGCCACAGCAATATAATCCACACTCTTTAAATCCAGCTCTATCATCTTCTTCACTTCATCCAGCATGGGGAGAAGTGTCTGAGAATGTGTCTTCTTATGATGAATGGTATATTCTGCCAGCAATGTGCCCTCTTCTACTACGGCCACACTTGCTACCAGCCCGGAACTATCAATCGCCAAAACCTTCATATCGTACCTTATCTTTCTATCTTTTTCATCTCTATTTTACGGTAATCAAAGCCTTTTTCCAAGTCTTTTTCAATAGTAATCTGTACATAAGAATCCGGAAGAATTTCCTCAATCAGATTCGCCCATTCAATGAGACAGATACCATCTCCGTAAAACATATCTTCATAACCGATTTCATCCATTTCTTCCACATCACCGATGCGGTATACATCAAAATGATAAAAGGGAAGTCTCCCTTCCCCATATACCTGTACAATGGTAAAAGTAGGGCTGCTTACCGGTTCTGTAATACCAAGTCCCTGTGCCACCCCCTGGGTAAACACCGTCTTGCCCACACCCAGATCACCGATTAGGGTGTACACTTGTCCGGGGAGGGCATTTTCACCGATTTCTCTTCCTATATTAAAAGTCTCTTCCGGAGCAAAGCTCTCCCAAATCCTATCCTGCATATATTCTCTCCAAAACCTTAAAAACGAATCTTCACTTTACCGGCCGGCATATGAGTGGAAATCACCTCAATTAACGCCGGAAGCTGCTCTCCCACCTGATTCTTAGGAAAAATGGTGGCATTCACCTTGGTAGTGTACACAATAATGCTTCTGGTAGTGGAAGTTGCCTTATACATATTCTCCCAAGCCTGACTCTGAGTCTGTTCCCCCTGGGAAACAGTGATGCCTTCTTCATCCAAAACATAATGAAGGGGCTCCTTAAATGCAGGATTCAAAAGTGCCTGCTGCTTACTTTTAATCTTCAGAGTCCAGGGCAGATATAATAAAAGCACCATTCCTAAAATAGCATAAATCCACATCTTCGTACTAACACCGATGACTACCATCACCGCACCGAAGCAGCTACCGATCATTCCGGAGGGTGTATTGTAGGTATGAGCCATCATATAGTCATACAGGTCCTTTGCGTCAATTTTAATATCTAATTCTACCATATAACAATCTCCTAAAAGAAGGCCACTTAAGCACGACTTCTGCCCCGCTTAAGCAGCCTTATATTACTCTACTGTTGAAGTACAGTGCGGACACTTCACCGCATCCAAAGCAATTTCAGATTTACAGTACGGACACTTCTTCGTAGTAGGTGCCGCTACAGGAGCAGGCTCTTCTGTCTTCAATTTGTTGATAGTCTTCACCATAACAAATACCACTATGGCCATAATCAGGAAATTAATCACTCCTGAAATGAAGTTACCGTAATTCAAGGTAGCAGCTCCTGCCTCTGCAGCTGCTGCAGCAGTAGCGTATACCTTACCGTCCAAAGCGATGAACCAGTTGGAGAAATCCAGCTTTCCGGTAAATAAACTAAGCACCGGCATCACAATATCATTTACCAAAGAGGAAACAATACCGTTAAATGCTCCACCGATAATCACACCAACTGCCAAATCAATCATATTCCCTTTAAGGGCAAATTTTTTAAACTCTTCTACTGTCTTATTCTTCTTCATATGTGTCTCCTAATCTACGCTAAATAATTACACCTAATTATACTAACATAGAAAAGAAAATGCAAGTATTCCCGCATACTACTTCTTAATCTTCATGGTCAGCGAGATTCTCTTCTTTGCAACATCACAGTCCAGAACCTGTACATCTACAATATCACCCACACTGACTGCCTCAAGTGGATGCTTGATGAACTTCTCGGTAATCTGAGAAATATGAACCAGACCATCCTGATGTACGCCGATATCTACAAACACACCGAAGTCGATAACATTTCGTACAGTTCCTTTTAAAATCATGCCCGGCTTTAAATCCTTCATATCCAGAACATCACTGCGTAGGATGGGCTTAGGCATATCATCACGTGGATCTCTTGCCGGCTTCTCCAGCTCCTTCAGAATATCGGTCAAGGTAATCTCGCCGATTCCCAGTTCCTCAGCAACCAGCTTCTTGTTCTTAATACGCTTCTCTAAGCTGCTGACACTGATTTCATTCACAGTCTCTTTCACGTTCTTTACCGGCTTTTCTTCCTCAAAGCTTACACCGCCCATTGCGGCTGCCAGTGCCTTACCCATGGCAGTATTTGTATTACGTACCTGTACCTGCTTTTTCTGAGGCTTCTGTGGTTTCTTCTGGACCGGAGCCTTCTTAGCGGTGGCCTTTTCTGCTGCTGCCTTCTTCTGAGCTTCCTTCACATCCTCCATGGTAAGTCCCAGCTTGTCCAAAAGCTTCATGGTAGCTTCATAGCTCTCCGGATGTACACTGGTAGCATCCAGCGGATTATCACCATCCAAGATGCGCATAAATCCGGCACACTGCTCATAAGCCTTTGGTCCAAGCTTTGCTACCTTAAGGAGCTGCTTACGATTGGTAAATCTGCCGTTAGCCTCACGGTACTCTACAATATTTTTAGCGATTGTCTTGTTGATACCGGAAATATACTCAAGAAGGGATGCGGATGCAGTATTCAAATCCACGCCAACCTTATTTACACTGTCCTCAACCACGCCACTAAGCGCCTCGCTGAGCTTCTTCTGATTCATATCATGCTGGTACTGACCTACACCGATGGACTTAGGATCAATCTTAACAAGCTCTGCCAAAGGATCCTGTAATCTGCGGGCAATGGACGCAGCACTACGCTGTCCTACATCAAAGTTAGGGAACTCCTCGGTAGCCAGCTTACTTGCAGAATAAACGGATGCACCGGCCTCATTTACGATAACGTACTGTACCGGCTTGTCCAGCTCCTTCAGCAGTTCTACAATCACCTGCTCAGACTCTCTGGACGCAGTACCGTTTCCTACGGAAATCAAATCTACATTATACTTTTTAATCAGCTTCTTCAGCTCGGCCTTTGCTTCCTCTACCTTGTTCTGTGGTGCAGTAGGATAGATTACCTTGGTATCCAGCACCTTTCCGGTAGCATCTACTACTGCCAGCTTACAACCGGTACGGAATGCAGGATCCCAGCCAAGAACCACTTTGCCTGCGATAGGCGGCTGTAATAAAAGCTGCTCTAAATTCTTACCAAATACGTTAATCGCACCATCCTCAGCCTTTTCCGTTAATTCATTACGGATTTCTCTTTCAATTGCAGGTGCAATCAGTCTCTCATAGCTATCCTGTACCACATCCTTTAAAATCGGGGTAGTATACTCATTATCACTTGTCAAAGTCTTGGTTTCCAGATAACGGATAATACGCTCTACCGGTGCACTTACCTTTACTGTCAGCACTTTCTCTGCCTCGCCACGATTTAACGCCAGCACACGGTGTCCCGCAATCTTCTTCACAGCTTCCTCAAACTGGTAATACATCTCATACACACTCTGTGCCTTCTCATCCTTAGCTGCAGAGGTAATAATGCCCTCCTCCATAGTGGCATTACGGATGTACAATCTATGCTCAGCTTCGTCAGAAATGCTTTCAGCAATAATATCCTTCGCTCCCTGGATAGCGTCTGCTACCGTAGCAACTTCCTTTTCCTCCGAAACATACTTTGCAGCCTCCTCCTCTACAGGTGCCGCTGCATTCTGAACCAAAATATACTGTGCCAGAGGCTCCAGCCCCTTCTCTTTTGCAATACTTGCTCTGGTCTTTCTCTTCGGTCTGTAAGGGCGATATAAATCCTCTACCACCACAAGTGTCTGTGCCGCAAGAATCTTCTCCTTCAATTCCTCGGTGAGCTGTCCCTGCTCTTCGATACTCTTTAAGACCTGTTCCTTTTTATCCTCAAGGTTGCGCAGATAGGTTAATCTCTCATGAAGCTCACGAAGCTGCTCATCATTTAAGGAACCTGTTACTTCCTTACGATAACGAGAAATGAACGGAATGGTATTTCCCTCATCAATCAACTTCACAGCAGCCTCTACCTGCCATTTTTCTACCTTTAATTCTTCTTTAATTTGTAAAATAATATCCATTCATGGCCTCCCACATTTTGAAACTATAAGCTATATTATAAGTCATAGGAATAATTGATTTCAAGCACAATTAATGGTAAGATACTTTTTATGAAAGGAGTTTCACAAATATGGATTATCAAACAACACCAAATAGGAAGAATCCCTTTATTGCACCCTGTGTGCTCATGGGCGTTCTCTCCCTTTTATCTTCCTGTACCATTATCTTTTCCATGATTTTCGGATCTCTGGGTATTATTTTCGGTATCCTTGCCTATCGCAAGGGACAGAAAATGGAGAATGACTTAATATTAGGCATTATTACTTCTGTGATTGGCCTTGTCCTTGCTCTGATTATCTTTGTCATCGCACTGGTATTCTCTTTCCAGATGATGGGCGATCCACAGTACCGCGATTATTTAAATCAGGTTTCTGAAGAGATATACGGCGAAAGTTTCGATGAAATGCTGGAGGAAATGTATTATGAATAAGTATCGTAGCAGTGCAGAGCTAAAGACTCTTGCAAAGGATAAATTAATCGGCAAGTATCCCATTGCAATCATCGCCATGGTAATCGTTACGGGACTTCCCTATCTCATTACTTCCCTGATTCCCACAGAAGGATATGTATGGACAATTTTATCCTTTGCTGTTTCTATCATTGTATCTGTGATTGTAGGAGTTATGCAGATAGGTTTGAACTTCATGTTCTTAAATATGGCTTGTGACCAGCCCTTTTCTTCCACAGATATTTATTATGGATTCCACAATAATCCGGATAAATCCGTGCAGATTTCCATTGTTCAAGCAGCGGTAAGTATTATCCCCATGCTCCCATATCAGATTTTTATGCTGATTTACTTAAACACTCATGATATGACATGGTATGCTTTCACCATGCTTTTCATGGCACTGGGACTTGTGATTTACGTACCTTTAAGCTTGGCAATCTCCCAAAGCTATTATCTGCTTTTGGACTTTCCGGACTATAGCGCAAAGCAGATTCTACAGACCAGCTGCAAAATCATGAAGGGACACATGGGACGCCTTTTCTATATACAGGCAAGCTTCATTCCCCTGATGATTCTAGGCTGTTTATCCTGCATGATTGGTTTATTATGGGTGATGCCTTACATGCAGATGACTTTGACTTTATTTTTTTTAGATTTAATGAATCCACAGAAAAAAGACTTCGAATAACTTCGAAGTCTTTTTTCGTGACTATTCAGAGCCCATTCGCAAAATCGCTGCGATGCAGCTTTTCTTTTGCTCATGTATGGCTTCTCGCCATATAGATTTATAAGATCATCCTTCTGCAAGCAAGCTTGCTCAGTATGTATCTTATAAATCTGCATGGCTCTGAACAGTCACACACACTCACAATAATTTATTCTGGTAGAAGATTCTTATAAACGCAAACCAAGAAAGGTTTTATCATTTACAATGGTTAGTATAACCTAACTTCCATTAGTTGTCAACAACTTTCTTGATAAAATATTCCTCTAATTCATTCAGATTTAAATCCGAGTGTTCTATCTCTCTGGCATAACGATAGGATAGCTCAACATAATCCGCTGGCGTAAGCACCTTACCATTTCTCATCCATCTTGCCAGAAACAGCTCCTGAAGGAATCGCACCGACTCTATACTGAGAGCCATCTTACTGTAAATCCAGTCATCATACACCCCTCCGCAAAAATATGTATACATAAAGAAAAAGAGCAGCTGTTTCTTACAATTTCTCAGCAAATCCCCGGCAGTTTTCTCTGTAGATATATACTCTGCAAATTCCTGCCAAAGCAATCTATAATGCGCTTCGCCCTTATCATAAAGGGTCTCCCTTACTTCTGCCAGCACATCGTTCCACTCTTCTCGCAGCCGTTCCAGACCATATATCTCTTCAAATAAAGCAACCTTATCTTCATAGGCGGTCTCGCAAGTGCATTCTGACCAATCCTTCTCTCGATAGACCTCTATGATTTCCTCCAGCCTGAAATACTCTCCTTCTTCCAAACAAAGCTGCATTTCCTTTGCAAGAGAAAGACACATCTCCATATAGGATTCTATGGAAGAGTTATCCTCCCAAAGCCTTTCAAAGCAAAGCTTTCTGGCCTCCACCAATTGGGTGTAGAGCATAATATCAAAATCCTCGAAATCATCCAAATCCTCTTCTTCCGGTGTTTCCCACTCTATCAGTGGCACTTCTCCCTGCCAGGATAAAAGCATTTTTGCCGCAATGGGGCAGGACAAGGATAGGGACCATTCTCTGACTCCCTCATACTCCTCCACATGTCGAGGATAGAGTCTGCAAGTATCGCACAGTGCCTCCGATCCCAGCTCACTGTATAAATCACAGAGATTCTCTTCATTTAAAACGGCACATCTCCTTTCATATTGATAAAAGCAGCCCTCCATCCAATCAATGGAATTCCTGAGCCTGCTGCCAAATCTTCCCTGCACTTCCCCATACTTCTCCAATGATTCCTCATCAATCATAATCTGCCATCCTGCACAGCAGGTATCCGGACATGCCCCTGCCACACAAGAAAACTCATCAAAATATACAGGTTTAAAATACTGCATACGCTCCTCCATACAAAAAGGCGGCTAAATAAGCCGCCCTTCTCTAAGTTTCTGTTTCTTTTTTAGATAAGTTAATCCATTTTAAATATCCGTTGATAAAGGTATCCAGCGCTCCATCCAGTACCGCATCCACATTACCGCTTTCTACATCGGTACGATGATCCTTCACCATGGTATATGGCTGCAATACGTAGGAACGAATCTGGTTGCCCCAGCCGATATCCTTAACCTCTCCGCGGATGTCAGAAAGCTTCTCTACATTGGCCTCCTGCTTTAATAAAAACAGCTTTGCACGAAGCATCTGCATGGCTTTATCCTTATTCTGGAACTGACTTCGCTCGTTCTGACACTGCACTACCGTTCCGGTAGGAATATGGGTGATTCGGATTGCCGATGAAGTCTTATTGATATGCTGACCACCGGCACCACTGCTTCGGTAGGTATCAATACGCAAATCCTTTTCATCAATTTCTACATCCAAATCCTCTTCAATCTCCGGCATTACATCCAATGACACGAAGGAAGTCTGCCTTTTGCCCTGAGCATTGAAGGGTGAGATACGTACAAGTCTGTGCACACCCTTCTCTGATTTTAAATATCCGTAAGCATTGATTCCATTCACCTGAAAGGTTACAGACTTGATACCCGCTTCATCTCCGTCCAGATAATCCAGCACTTCAATGGTAAAGCCCTTACGCTCCGCCCAGCGGGTATACATGCGGTACAACATACTGCACCAGTCACAGCTTTCCGTACCGCCGGCACCTGCATTCAGCTTTAAGATTGCGTTAGCTTTATCATACTCCCCCGATAAAAGAGTCCCGATACGAAGCTCATCAAACTCTGTCTTAAACTCCTCCAGCTCTGCCTGAATCTCAGGAATCAGAGAAGCATCTTCTTCCTCGTAACCCATCTGGATTAACGTCAGAATATCCTCATACTGCATCTCCAGCTTATCATAGATTCCTACAGTGTCCTTCAGATTCTTTAATTCTTTAATTTGTTTATTGGCGACATCCGGATTGTCCCAGAAATTCGGGGCCTCCATCTCTCGCTCCATCTCTTCGATTCGCTTTGCCTTATTATCTAAGTCAAAGTGAATCCCTCACTTCCGCCAAAGGTGTCTCATAGGTCAGAAGCTCTGTCTTCATCTGATCCAATTCAACCATTAACGTCACCTTCTTTCTATTTTCTGCCGCAGCAGTTCTTATATTTCAGTCCACTTCCGCATGGACATGGATCGTTTGGATATACCTTATTTTCGATACGCTTTACAGGTGCCTTCTGCAGTGATTCATCCTTGTTGGTTCCGGTAACCTTTGCCACCTGCTCACGCTCTACCTTCTGCTCAATCTTTACATGGAACAGTAAGCGTACGGTCTCTTCCTTGATATTCTGAGTCATCTCATCAAACATCTCATAACCGCTCATCTTATACTCTACAATCGGATCTCTCTGGCCGTAAGCCTGAAGGCCGATCCCCTGACGTAGCTGCTCCATATCATCAATATGAGCCATCCACTTTCTATCAATAACCTTAAGAAGAATCACACGTTCAATCTCACGCATAGTCTCAGAATTCGGGAACTCAGCTTCCTTACTCTCGTAAAGCTTCACAGCCTCTTCCTTCAGCTGCTGCTTCAAGCTGTTCTTCTTATTCTTCTTTACACGCTCCGGAGAAAGGGGTGCAAGGGGAACAGTAGGCAGAAGCAGATTATTCAGCTCACCGTAATTCCACTCCTCGCTGTCCACATCATCGTTGATACTCATATCCACACAATTCTCCACGATATCTGTTACCATCTTTATGATAACATCTCTCATGCTTTCACCGTTTAATACGCGAAGTCTCTCATCATAGATAATCTCACGCTGCTCGCTCATTACACGGTCAAACTCAAGAAGGTTCTTTCTGATACCAAAGTTGTTATTCTCAATCTTCTTCTGTGCTGACTCAATCGCTCCGGTAAGTGCAGAATGTTCAATCTCCTGATCCTCGGAAATACCCATACTGTTAAATACACTGATGAGTTTCTCGGAACCGAACAATCTCATTAAGTCATCCTCTAAGGAGATATAGAACTTTGACTCACCCGGGTCACCCTGACGGCCGCTTCGACCACGAAGCTGATTATCAATACGTCTGGACTCGTGACGCTCTGTACCGATGATCTTCAGACCACCTGCTGCTCTCGCCTGCTCATCCAGCTTAATATCCGTACCACGGCCTGCCATATTGGTTGCGATGGTCACTGCACCATGAAGACCTGCATTTGCTACGATTTCTGCTTCCAGCTCATGGAACTTTGCATTAAGTACCTTATGCTGGATGCCCTTCTTGGTAAGAAGTCTGGAAAGCTCTTCACTGGCATCAATGGTAATGGTACCTACCAGTACGGGCTGTCCCTTTGCATGTGCCTCCTCTACTGCATTAACAATAGCGTTTAATTTACCCCTTCTGGTCTTATATACTGCATCCTGATGGTCAATACGTGCAATAGGCTTATTGGTAGGAACTTCCACAACGTCCATACCATAAATCTCACGGAACTCGCTCTCTTCCGTTAACGCAGTACCGGTCATACCACTTTTCTTGGTATACAGGTTGAAGAAATTCTGGAAGGTGATGGATGCCAGAGTCTTACTCTCTCTCTTTACCTTTACATGCTCTTTAGCCTCGATAGCCTGATGCAAACCATCGGAATAACGACGTCCCGGCATAATACGTCCGGTAAACTCGTCTACAATAACTACCTGGTCGTCCTTTACTACATAATCCTGATCTCTGAACATCAAATTATGTGCACGAAGTGCCAGAATAATAATATGCTGAATCTCTGAATTCTCAGGATCTGCATAGTTTTCTAAATGGAAGAACTTTTCTACCTTCTCCACACCTGCTGCGGTAAGGTTAATCACCTTGTCCTTCTCGTTTACAATAAAGTCACCGGTCTCCTCCTGCTCGATACCAAGGATGGCATCCATCTTGCTAAGATGCTCCATATCCTTACCACGATGCATCTGACGAGCCAGATGATCACACATCTCATATAAAGCAGTGGACTTACCGCTCTGTCCGGAGATAATCAGCGGAGTTCTGGCCTCATCTACAAGTACAGAGTCCACCTCATCGATAATTGCATAGTTCAGTCCCCGCAGTACCAGCTGTTCCTTATAGATAACCATATTATCTCTCAGATAATCAAAGCCCAGCTCATTATTGGTAACATAGGTAATGTCACACTGATATGCTGCTCTTCTCTCCTCCTGGGAAAGACCGTTAAGTACACAGCCAACCTTCAGTCCAAGGAACTGATGGACTGCACCCATCCACTCAGCATCTCGCTTTGCCAAATAGTCATTAACGGTTACTACATGCACACCCTTACCGGTAAGTGCATTCAGATACGCCGGAAGCAGACAGGTCTGTGTCTTACCTTCACCGGTCTTCATCTCCGCAATACGGCCCTGGTGAAGAATCACACCACCCATAAGCTGTACACGGTAATGCTCTGTATTAAGTACACGTCTTGCCGCTTCACGCACAACGGCGTATGCCTCCACAAGAATATCATCCAAAGTCTCGCCATTTGCCAGACGTGTTTTAAAAATTTCGGTTTTTCCACGAAGCTCCTCATCGCTGAGCCCCATCATTTCCGGTCTCAGAGCCTCAATCTTATCTACTATGGGAGTAATTCTTTTTAATTCTCTTTCGCTATGAGTACCGAAAATTTTGTCGATTAATTTCATACTACTAAATCTCCATTTCCTATGGCCAGGTTTCACTGCGCTTTTCGCACAGCCTATCGAGTATTTTAACAGATTTTGCCCTACTATTCAACCTAATTACATTTTGCTTTCCTAAACATTTTGTAAACATTTTGTGACATAACTGTTCAGCCATGGACATATGTGAGAGCAGAACGCCGGATTATGAACAAAGGTAGTCACGAAGTGACGGTAAGCGCATCAGTGCGACTTTGTGAAAGGTGCGGGCTGGACTGTAATGCTCGCACTTCATTGACAACTCACCCAAAAGTACTTATAATTGTTATATTATATTATGATTAGATTTTTACTTTACCATTGGGGTGATACACATGAAAAGAATTTCAACCGGGCAACTCGAACCGGGTATGCGCGTTGATGAAGATGTGACGAACCTGGATCATCAGCTGATTATAAAAAAGGGAACCGTTCTTACGGATGCAATTATTACCAAGTTGAATCTGTATGGCATTCTGACTGTATATATTGATGAAAAATATAAGGCCACTCCGGAGAAAATTCCCACTCAATCCTACTATGAGCGAGTTCGAGAAAGCAAAGAATTTAAAGAGTTCAAGAAAGAATATGATGCGGAAGTGGATTCCTTTAAATTTCACTTAAATAACGTAGTAGAGCGTAATGCTACTATTGATGTGAAAGAAATGCTGGCGGTACCTTTAAAGCTTATTTTGGAAGCCAAGGGCAGAGTTGGTGTACTTGATATGTTAAGTAACATGCGCGAATACGATGACTCAACATTTAATCACTGTTTAAATGTTGCACTGATTTGTAATGTTTTTGCCACCTGGCTGAAGATGGACGAAAAGGAAGTGGAAATGGCTACTGCCTGTGGCCTGTTCCATGATATCGGCAAGCTTCTTATTCCAAAGGAAATCGTTACAAAACCGGGTGCTCTTACCGATGCAGAATATATGGAAATTAAGCGTCATCCGGAGGAAGGCTATCGTCTCCTTTTGGACAATCACGTGGATAAGCATATCTGTAATGCAGCACTGATGCATCATGAAAGATGTGACGGTGGCGGATATCCCTTACGCTTGAAGGATAAGTATATTGACGGCTACGCCAAGATGGTTGCCATTGCGGACGTGTATGATGCCATGACCTCCGCCAGAGTCTATCGTGGACCACTATGTCCTTTTAAGGTTATTGAGATTTTTGAATCCGAAGGTTTGCAAAGATATGATGTTAATTTTGTCCTTACCTTCCTTGAAAATATCTGTAACACATATATTCAGAACAAGTGCCGTTTAAGTGACGGCCGGGAAGGACAGATTATTTTCATCAACAAATATTCACTCTCTCGTCCTATCGTTCAGTGTGGCAGTGAATATGTTGATCTTTCCCAAGAGCCCAACTCGATTTTTATTGAAAGCTTATTATAATGACAGAAAGACATGAATAATATGATAGACGTATATGTGAATTATAATGAAAAGAAGCCTTGCTTTTCCTCGATTAGCGAGGCTTTCTCCTATATTTCCAAAGGGTATGAAGCGCCTGAGGCAACTTACCCTGCACAGAATGAGGCATTGGAAGAAGTAAATATTTATGTTGCTCCGGGTACCTACCGTGAGAAACTGGTCTTAGAAAGACCTTATGTAAACATGATTGGTGAAGATGCAGCTTCCACCGTCATCCTCTACGGCGATTATGCCAAGGACTCCATGCCGGACGGCTCAAAGCGCGGAACCTTCCGTACCGCCGCCTTCCGCATCCATACTCACGATGTTAGTCTGAAAAACATTACCATACAGAATGATGCCGGCTTCGGTCACACCGTTGGCCAGGCGCTTGCCTTATATGTGGATGGTGACCGCAACAGCTTTTATGATGTACGCCTCATCGGAAGTCAGGACACCTTATTTACCGCTCCCCTCCCCCGCAAGGAGGCACAGCCCGGCGGCTTTACCGGTCCCGGTGAGCACAAGCCCCGTACCATGGGGCGTCAGTATTACAAGAATTGCTTTATCCAAGGGGATGTGGATTTCATCTTCGGCGGTGCCTGCTGTTATTTCGAAGGCTGCACCATCTTCTCCAAGCAACCGGAGCATCTTCCTCCGGAGGCAGAAGGCCGCTCTATTTTCGGCTATGTAACTGCTGCTTCCACCTTTGAAGAGGAGCCTTACGGCTATGTATTTGAAGGTTGCAAACTTATCAGCGACTGCCCACCCGGCAGTATCTATCTTGGACGTCCTTGGAGAGAATACGCAAAAACCGTATTTTTAAACTGTGAACTGGGTCCCCACATCCACCCTGCCGGTTGGGAGGACTGGAATAAGCCCCACGGTCACTTCTACTACGCAGAGTTTGGCTCCACCGGTCAGGGTGCCAGCCCTTCCACCCGTGAAGCATACTCTCACCAGCTTACCCCTCAGGAAGCTACCCACTACACCAAAGAAAAAGTTCTGCGGGGCTGGATGCCCGCATAATACAAGGCTGCCGCATTTCATGCGGTGGCTTTTTTTTGGCCCAACTTCCGGGCAATACACCACCGTCCGCATCTTATTTCAAATGCCTTTACAATGAGCCGGGAACCACCACACCCTTTTTTAACACTGCTTATGAGAAGTGCGTAGAAATCTCCAAAGTCATCATTTGCGTTGAGATATGTGTATTTCCACGTCTTCGACACTCCGGAGAACATGTCCGCATAAAGCGAATTCTCTGTAGTATTTTGAAGGCCAGCCCATCTTTCACAAATATTCTCTCTGTATCCGGAAACTGTTCGAAACTGCTTAAATTTCACAAAGTGCATGACTACATTCTGTGATTGGTCCATGTCTGTTCAAGCTTCGAACAAAATAAGGAGTCGTGTTCGCCTATATATAGACACACAGTATCTCTAATAGTCGTACACAACTCCTTATTTTGTCGAAGGCGTGCCCCGACATGAACGGTCACGTAATCATGCACTTTGGAAATTTTTACGCACTTTCTCTAAGCTTCCGGATACAGAGAGGATATTTGTGAAAATGGCTGGTTTTAGTAACCTTAACAGAATTCGCTTAGTATGCGAACTTGTTTCTCACGGATTGCTCGAAGCTTGGAAATACACATATAATAAGAAAACGCAAATGCGACTTTGTGAGATTTAAGCACTTTAAGTCAGCAGTGTTAAAAAGGGTGGTGATGGTTCCCGGCTCACTGTAAAAGCATTTGAAATAAGATGCGGCAGCTGATGGTGTACTACCCGGAAGTTGGGTACAAAAAAGCCGCCATGCATATGCATGGCAGCCTTGTAAGTTCATAGGAATTATGCTTCATCGTAAAGTTTCTGGATGAATTCTTTACACTGGATATTGTTTTCCGGGGTGGTGTCCTCTAAGGTTGCGTGGATATAAGGCTTTCTGGTCTTCATGAACTTGATGAGAGAGGTGTAATCCATCTGACCAAGTCCGGCACCAACAGAAATCATCTTGCCGTCTTCTACCTTAAAGTCCTTGATATGAACCATAGCTACGTCAGGTCCCAGAAGTTCAATGGCCTCATCTACGATAGCTACCTGGTTCTTATAGTTGCTGATATCCAGAAGATTTACAGGGTCTAAAATAATCTGGAGATTCGGGGAGTTTATTGCATCAAGTACCTGACGGGCACGCTTTGGATTACATACAATGTGCTTCCATACAGGTTCGATAGCGATAACTACTCCCATCTTTTCTGCGTACTCTACGATTGGACGCAGATTCTTGATAAAGAGCTGTAAAGACTCCTCGTTGTGACACTCCGGCACATGAGTATAGGTTTCGTTGGGACATCCTGTCTCGGTTCCCACTACGCCGCAACCAAGCCATGAAGCAAAACGGATATGCGCCATATAACGATGCATGGTCTTTTTAAGCTGCTCCTCGTTAGGATCTGCAAGATTAAGGTAGCATCCCAGTACCGCAATATGTACGTTGTTCTTTGCAAATACATCTTTCACATACATTGCAAGTCCCGGAGTCATTGCTTCATCCGTGGTAGGGAATTCATCAATTACCTTTCCAAGCGCCAAATGTCCGCATTTGAAGCCCAAATTCTTTACATCCTCAATTCTACCCTCTAAAGGCAATTTCTTTGTGTCATGTAATCTGATACCTAACTGCATCGTTTCTCCTCCTGATTTTTATTCATTTCCGTTCAAACCGCGCATTCGCAAAGGTGACTGCGTCACTTTCCCGCTGCTTCGCAGCTAACTTTGCTCATGAACGTGCGCTCCCCTCATGCTTATGCTCTTTCCCAAAATCCTGCAAGCAGTATTTTTGTTCTATCGCAAAGCATGGCTGAACTAATTAATCAATTCATCAACTCCGCTAAGCTCGTATGCCTCTCCATCCTGACCGGTAATGGTCACATTATCTAAGGTGAGCTTGGTAACATTCTTCACAACACAACCACGCTTGCTGCTCTTCTCAACGCCCTCTGACATTGCAGGGACATCGAACTTCGGATTCTCTGCATAGCTGATCGAAATGTTCTTCATCACGATTTCTTCAATCTTCTGCTCCGGAAGACCTTCCATATATGCAGCAGCAACATGACAGTTGGTACAGGTCATGTTCTCAAAAATCATCTTCTTAACAACCGGTGTCTTATCATCTACCGGATAAGGCTCTCTGGACTGCACATACTGTGTCTTTCCATCCGGATCACAGAAATAGAATGCATTCACAACAAGAGGTGTCATCACATGATCCAATGTTAAATTGCGGAATATGATATTGCTTAAAATTGCATCCTTACCACGACCACGTCTGGTCTTAATACGAAGACCTCTGTCGGTATTGCGGAAGAAGCAATCCTCTACGGTTAAGTTTACCACACCTCCGGCAATTTCACTACCTAAAGTTACCGCACCATGGCCATTTTCCATTAGGCACTGACGAATCATTACATTCTCGGTAGGACGCTTAAACTTCTTACCCATGTAAATCTTACCGGATTTTACCGCGATACAATCATCTCCCAGGGAAAAACGCACGCCCACAATATCAATGTTCTTGCAGCTTTCCGGATCCAGTCCGTCAGTGTTTGGGGAGTCTGCAGGATTCTCCACAACTACATTCACAAACTTCAGGTCATCACTAAAGAATGGGTGAAGTGTCCATGATGGAGAATTACAGAACTTCACACCCTGAAGAGTTACATTCTTACAATGACTGATAAAGAAAAGTCTGGGGCGGAATGCGATACGCATCACCTTAGGATTGTTCCACCAGTTTTCCTTAGAGGCATTACCATTGATGGTTCCTTCCCCATAAAGCACTACATCTTCTGCATTAATACCGCAGATAATTCCGGCAAACATCGGAAGAGGATTACCTTCCCAGGTTCCAAGATAATATTCATCGGTTTCATCATAGCTTTGAATTGTTCCCGGGAACTTGGCAAAATGAGTTCTCTCAGTATCTGCTTTTAACTCTGCACCTTTTGCAAGCTCGATGCGAAGATGACTCTTTAAAAACAGTGAGGTAATCTTGTAAGTACCTGCCGGAATCAGTACTCTTCCGGCTTCCGGACAAGCCATGATAGCCGCCTGAATAAAGTGGGTATCATCCTGCACGCCGTCACCCTTTGCACCAAACTTCTTTACATCTAAGGTTACAAACTCATAATCGGTCTTAAAGGAAACCTGGCCTACTTTTTCCCCATCTGCATAAACCTCTACCAGCTGTTTTGCATCCGGCTCCAGTCCGTAGAGAGAGGTAATGGTAGTATCGGTGTCCTTGTTATATACACCATTTACATAAATCTGATAAGTGTGGGTAGCAAAATAACGTCCGCCATCTTTAATCTCAATACTTGCACTTCTGGCAGTATGCATTAAACAAACTATATCCATTATTCTTCCTCCTGTGCGCTTACATACTTCATATATTTCTCCGAAAGAAGTACATCCATATCACAGCCTCTCGCAATGGCATTCTGAATCATCTCATCCGCAACACTGCCTGCTTCACCAAAGCTGCCCTCTGCGAAAAATGCATCAATTACCTTTCTGGTCACTGCTCTGTAAATCTCTACCACCTCACGATAGTACTCGTAGATTTCCGGGCTCATCACCTCGATGGTACTAATGAGCATATCCATATACTCTGCAGAAACCTCTACGGTAAAATCACTTGCTACAATCTTATCCCACGCGCGCATCTGCTTTACCAAATCCGGATACCCTTCCTTTTTATTGCACTGGGTCTCATAAGCACAATATACAGGATACGCATATCTTGCTGCCTCCCATACATCAATTCCCTTTGATCCAAAGTCAAAAACATTTTCAGCAGTACGCGGCAAAGCTTTTAACATATCTACAATCTCTTTTAAGACTTCGAAATCTCCGTCATTTAAAATTTCATAGCTTTCAATCAACCTATTCAGCATATCTATTCTCCTATTTCGTCCATTCACTTTACTTATTATCGCAAAACTAATTGCCTCAAGTATCTTTATATCCAAAATACTTCCTAAGATACTCTCCAAAACGAAAAAAGACCTTTTTTTGCCCATTTATTATATCAAAAGTATCTGTAATTATGAAATATCTTCCCAGATACCAATTATCACAAATTTCGGTATCTCACATCTATTTTCTCCTTCACAGATACTTTTTTGCTGTAAAACAGCCAAAATCGAGCAAAAAAACATCAGAAAAGTATCTTACTACCAAAACATTACGCTGAGATACTTTTCCTCCATATTTTGTCAAAAAAGGAGTAGGTATCGACCTACCCCTTTCGTTTTACATTTCCAAGCCCTCTCGTATAACGCCAGAGTCTAAATAAAATATTTACAGAGTAACACCCTGTTTAAAGATTGCCATATCGTGGAAGCCTGCAGCCTCACTGCAAACCTTCTCGCCGGATGCTACAGCCACTACATAATCAAAGAGTGCCTGTGCCTGCTCTGCCATGGTGCTGTCCTCTACCAGCACACCTGCATTGAAATCAATCCAGTTAGACTTCTTATTCGCAAGTCTGGAGTTGGTAGAAATCTTCATGGTAGGAACCGGTGATGCAAACGGAGTACCACGACCGGTAGTAAAGAGTACAATGTGTGCGCCGGACGCTGCCAGTGCAGTCGCTGCAACCAGGTCATTACCCGGTGCTGAAAGTAAGTTAAGCCCTGGAGTCTTCACAGTCTCGCCATAAGCAAGTACACCCTTAACCAATGCACTACCTGACTTCTGGGTACATCCTAAAGACTTATCCTCTAGGGTAGAGATACCCCCCTTCTTATTACCCGGGGAAGGATTCTCATAAATGGTCTGATTATGACTCTTGAAGTAATTCTTAAAGTCATTGATTAAGTCTACGGTCTGGTTAAACAACTCCTCGTTAGCACAACGATTCATTAAAATAGTCTCCGCGCCAAACATCTCCGGAACCTCTGTTAAAATCGTGGTTCCCTTCTTAGAGATGAGAAGGTCTGAGAAACGGCCAACCAAAGGATTGGCAGTGATACCGGATAAACCGTCACTACCGCCACACTTCATACCGATGATCAGCTTGCTTACACTGATAGGCTCTCTTTCAAAGCCTGCCGCATAATCGATAAGTTCCTTGATTGCCTCTACGGAAGCCTCAATTTCATCATCCACTTCCTGAGAAACAATGAACTTCACACGGTTCTCATCGTAATCACCGATATATGGCTTTAATACATCAATATTGCTGTTCTCGCAGCCAAGTCCAAGCACAAGCACACCGCCTGCATTGGGGTGATTTATTAAATCTGCTAAAATCTTACGGGTATTTTCCTGATCGTCACCCATCTGTGAGCAGCCGTAAGGATGAGGGAATGCGATAACCTCTTCTACGGAACCCTTGACGAATTCATTAGCCTTCTTAGCGATAGCGGTTGCCACATTATTAACACAGCCAACAGTAGGGATAACCCAGATTTCGTTACGGACACCAACCTTACCGTCCGGTCTGTTAAAGCCCATGAAGGTAACGTCTTCGGTCTCTGTCTCCTCAACAGGAGTAGGCTCATAGGTGTACTCTAAGAGGTCGCCTAAAGCAGTCTTTACATTGTGGGTATGTATCCATGCGCCGGTCTTAATCGCTTCCTTGGCATTACCGATACGATAACCGTACTTAATAACCTCGCTACCCTCTGCGATATCGGTAATAGCCATCTTGTGACCTGCCGGGATATCCTCGGTAGCAGTTACGGACACGCCGTTTTCTAAAGTAATGGTAGTGCCTGCCGGAATCTCCTGCAGAGCAACTACAACATTGTCATTGTCATTAATTTTTAAGAAATTTTGCATAATGCAGCCCTCATACCATTTGCCTTGATATCATCTAAGTAAGCTACCATAGCGTCGGTTAAGCCCTCAATCTTGTTAAGATCCTGACCGAAGAAGTCTTCTCTGCCTAAGAATGCAGTTACAAACTCTACAGTAGACTTGCCGCTGTTGTCGCGGAAGAACTCAAGAACAGCCATGTCATCCATGATGTTGTATTCCTGACCGTCTCTGTGTCCGATTAATGCCTTATCTCTGATTTCGCTGCCGGTGTAGAATGCCATTAATGCAGCTAAAGAGAAGGTTAAATGTGCAGGTAACTTGCCGGTCTTCTCGATGTAACCTAAGAAGCTGGGCATACATCTTGCTCTCCACTTAGATACAGAGTTTAAGGAGATAGAAAGTAATGCATGCTTTACGTAAGGATTGTTGAAACGAGTAACAACTGCCTCAGCGAAATCCTTTAATTCTTTCTCCGGTAAGGTCAATGTAGGAATTACTTCATCGTAAATGGTCTTCATCATGAAGTTTCTCACATCATCATCATCCATGGACTGCTTTACTAAATCATTACCGCAAAGATAAGAAGCAAGTACGAAAGAGGTATGAGCACCATTTAGGATACGAACCTTTCTCTGCTTGTAAGGCTTCTGGTTGTCAGTAAAGATAACAGGAAGTCCTGCTCCGGGAAGGTCGAATTCCTTGCTGATATCCTTAGCACTTTCAATAACCCAAAGTGCAAATGGCTCGCCGGTAACCATAATCTTATCTTCATAACCAAGAGCTTCCCACTCCTCGTTAATGGTATCTCTGGGATAACCGGTAACGATACGGTCTACTAAAGTAGAGGTGAAGATACAAGCTTCATCCACCCAGTTCTTAAACTCATCAGAAAGTCCCCAAAGCTCGATTAACTGCATTACACACTTCTTCAGCATGATACCATTGTCATCAATAAGCTCTACAGGAAGCATCACAAGACCCTTATCCATAGCACCGTTAAAGGTCTCAAATCTGTGATATAAGAACTTGGTAAGCTTTCCGGGGAAAGTCTTAGGAGGATTTAATTCAAATTTATCGGTATTATCGAATACAATACCTGCCTCGGTTGTATTGGAAACTACGAAACGAAGAGTATCAATCTCTGCAAGAGACATGTACTTCTCGTACTCATTAATTGCATCTACAGCGTCACATACACTGGTAATCTGTCTATTTAAAACCTTAGCCTCGCCGTCCACGATACCTCTTAAAGATACGGTGTACTGACAATCCTGTGCATGGAACATATCCAGGTTACCGAACTCGATAGGCTTAATCAAAACGATATCACCATCGAACTTGCCCTGCTCATTTGCAATGTCAATCATGTAGTCTACGAATGCACGAAGGAAATTACCTTCACCAAACTGTACTACCTTAATAGGTCTTTCCTTCTTACCGGTTAAAGTCTTGTTTAAAGCTTCCATAATACCTCCATCGGCTGTTTTCAGCCATTCTTTCTTATCAATGTTGTTAAAAAAGGTGTACCATCACAATTTTTATGAAAGTACTTACATAACTAATTTTACTTCCAAAATTCTCATTAGTCAATATATTTTAAAATATAGCTTGAAAAAAATTACGCATTTAGATATAATTCATTTGTGGCATTTTATGAAACTGCTTACATCGTTATTTTCATAACATACCATAGGAAAATAAGGGATTAAAGGATAAAAGCATGACTATTTATGACATTTCCGAGAAGGCAGGGGTATCCATTGCTACTGTTTCCAGAGTTTTAAACGGCAGCAGCAATGTCAGTGAGAAGACAAAAAAGAAGGTTCTTGATGTCATTAATCAGTACGAATATACGCCTAATGCTTTTGCAAGAGGTCTGGGACTTAACACCATGAAAACCATCGGTATCTTGTGTCCCGATTCATCCGACCTCTATCTGGCAAAGGCGATTTACTATATCGAAAGGAAGCTTCGTGCCAACGGCTATGACAGTATCCTGTGCTGTAGCGGTTATGACTTAGAAACCAAGAAAAGCAGTTTAAACTTATTGATTACTAAGAAGGTAGATGGTATCATTTTAGTAGGTTCCAGTTACATATATGAGAAGGACACTGACAATAAATACATCTGCGATGCAGCACTTCAGGTTCCGGTAATGCTTTTAAATGCGGCTCTGGACGCTCCCAATGTATACAGCGTTGTCTCCGATGACTTCACTTCCATGTATGAAGCTACTCTTCAGATGATTAATTCCGGAGTAAAAGATCCGTTATATTTTTACAACTCCACTTCATATAGTGGAAAGAAGAAGCTTGCGGGCTACCGCGCTGCAATGGAGAGCAAGAAGCTGCTTAAGAGCGGCAACATGCTGCAGCTTTATCAGGGCTCTCACGAGGACGTTCCTGCCATGGCAGAGCATTTATCCAAGCTTGCTGCCAAGGGAGTTATCTTCCACGGCGTTATTGCCAGCGATGACACCATGGCTCTGGGTGCTATGAAATACGCAAAAGAAAACGGCCTGCGTGTTCCGGAGGATTTGGCTATCATCGGCTACAACAACTCTATGCTTACCGACTGCTGCGATCCCGGCCTGTCTTCTATCGACAATAAGCTGGAGACTTTGTGTCAGCACCTGATTACTACTCTGATGGGAGTATTAAACGGTACAGAGATGCCTAAGCAGACGCTGTTTTCCGGTGAGCTGATTAAGCGCGGAACTACCCTGGATTAAGTAACCAATTGATATGAATATAAAAACGGAGGTTTTAATATGAAAGCATTTATGGACAAGGATTTCCTTCTGGAAACCGAAACCGCAAAAGAGCTCTATCACAATTTTGCAGAGGTAACTCCTATTCTTGACTACCACTGCCACATCAATCCAAAGGAAATCGCTGAGGATAGAAAGTTTGACAACATCACCCAGGTATGGCTTGGTGGTGACCATTATAAATGGCGTTTCATGCGTTCTAACGGTGTAGATGAGAAATACATCACCGGTGACGCATCTGACTATGAAAAGTTCTGTAAGTGGGCTGAGTGCTTAGGCAAAGCAATCGGTAACCCTCTCTTCCACTGGAGCCACTTAGAGCTTCAGAGATACTTCGGCTACAACGGCGTTCTGAACAAGAAGACCGCTGATGAAGTATGGAACCTTTGCAATGAGAAGTTACAGCAGCCTGATATGACCGTTCGTAACTTAATCAAGAAGAGCAACGTTACTTTAATCTGTACTACCGATGATCCTATCGACAGCTTAGAGTGGCACAAGAAAATTGCTGAGGATGACAGCTTCGATGTAAAGGTTTTACCTGCATGGAGACCTGACAAAGCTATGAACATCGAGAAGCCTGAGTACTTAGATTACCTTGACAAATTAGCAGCAGTAACCGGCATGAGCGAAATCGTTACCTTCGCACAGCTGAAGGACGCTTTAAGAAATCGTATGGAATTCTTCGCATCTATGGGATGTAACGTCTCTGACCATGCTCTTGAGTATGTAATGTACGCTCCTGCTTCTGATGATGAGATTGAAGAAATCTTCTTAAAGAGATTAAATCACATGACCATCTCTAAAGAGGAAGAGTTAAAGTTCAAGACCGCATTCATGTTATTCGTGGGCCGCGAATATAACAAGCTTGATTGGGCTATGCAGCTTCATTACGGATGTAAGAGAGACAACAACTCTCTTATGTACGAGAAGCTTGGTCCTGATACCGGATATGACTGTATCAACAACTACGCTCCTTCTTCACAGATGGCAGATTTCTTAAATAACCTGATTACTACCAACGAGCTTCCAAGAACCATTATCTACAGCTTAAATCCTAACGACAATCAGGCAATCGGCACCATCCTCGGATGCTTCCAGGATTCTACCGCTTGTGCTAAGATTCAGCAGGGTAGCGCTTGGTGGTTCAACGATCACAAAACCGGTATGCAGGATCAGATGATTTCTCTTGCTAACCTTGGTAACCTTTCCGGCTTCGTTGGAATGTTAACCGACTCACGTAGCTTCTTATCATACACCAGACATGAGTACTTCCGTCGTATTCTTTGCAACCTTGTTGGTAACTGGGTGGAGAACGGTGAGTTCCCGGCAGACATGGAGACCTTGGGAGAAATCGTAACAAATATCTCTTACAATAACGCTAAGACATATTTCAAGTTCCCATTATAAAAATAACCGCTCGGTTACGTTAACTGAGAAACAATAGAATCCCCCCATAAGAGTGACTTGCCACTGCATCGGAACTCTTATGGGGGATTCCTATTGTTGAACATAAAAAAGCTCCCGAATACTCGGGAGCTTTTTGTGAGAGAAAAGTTCTGAGAAGAGATAAGACTCTTTCTGCAAAATTAATATTATCTAAAAATAATTGTATTTTCTACCATTTTTATGCTATCATTAGACAAATATTACTGTTTTTTTGACATAGAGGAGAATAGATATGCAGAGAAAATGCTTTGGCACTTCCGACATTTCAAAAGTTGTTATAGGGAGAGCCACACATGGTCCACAAACGCCCCCTCAGTACGACCATTCCCACCAGTTCTATGAGCTGCTCTACATTCAGAGCGGAAAGTGTCGTTTTCTGCTGAAGGATACCATCTACTATATGGAGAAAGGCGATTTTGTATTTATCGTCCCCGGCGAACTCCACCATGCAAATTGTGAAAGTGAAGTCTGTGAAATTTCCTACATCTATTTTAAGGATGAATATCTGGAATATTCTCTGTTCCGCAAATGGCTGGAAAACGTATATCCTCAGGTAGGTAAATCCTTCACCGGCAAAATCCCTGCTCTTTATCAGGAAGACTTCCTAAGTCTCTTAGGTAAAATGCGTGCGGAGCATGCCTCCATTGACACCTACTCCAATGCTTTTCTTGCCTGCTATCTGCAGGAGATCATGCTGTTTCTGTCAAGGCACTGTTTAAAAAGCTCCGAAAATCCTGCCATAGTCAATCCCGACGATGCGGATATCCTTGCAGCCACCAAATACATATACAGTAATTTCCGTTCCCCACTTACACTGGAAGAAGTGGCATCCGTGGCCTCCTTAAGCCCAACATATTTCAGTAAAAAATTCAAGCAGGTCACCGGTATGGGTTTCAAGCAATACCTAAACTTTGTACGCCTCAAGCATGCACAGACAGCCCTCCTGACCACCAGCAATACCATCACGGATATTGCACTGACCTACGGCTTCAATGACAGCAATTACTTTAAGGACCTGTTTAAAAAAATTTACGGAAAATCTCCCAGAGAATTCCGCAAAAATCCTAATTAATTTTGATAAAAAAAGGACCGGCAAGCTACCGGTCCTTCCTTATTCTAGTATTTCATTACTTCTTCTTCACCGTTCATCACACGAAGCGCACCCTGAGTAAGTGCAAGAAGCTCATCCTCACCCGGATAAACAGTGAAAGGAGCAATGAAGCCTGCGCTTTCCTTAAGTGCATCCACTACTGCAGCATTGTATGCGATACCACCGGTTACGATGATCTGGTCAACCTTACCCTTAAGTACAGTTGCCATAGCACCCATATCTTTAGCTACCTGATAGGTAAATGCATCTCTTACTTCTGCAGCCTTTGCATCTCCTTCATTTGCCATCTTTACAACATTACGCATATCGTTGGTGCCAAGGTATGCATTAAAGCCACCCTTACCTACGATTTTGCTGTATACTTCCTTCTCGGTATATTCACCGGAGAAGCACATCTTAATAAGGGAACCAGCCGGTACGGTACCTGCTCTCTCAGGGGAGAATGCACCTTCACCGTCAAGTGCGTTGTTAACATCTACGATACAACCACCGGTATGTGCACCAACAGATACACCACCACCCATATGAACTACGATTAAGTTTAAGGACTCGTAAGGAACGCCCTGCTCCTTTGCGTATCTCTTAGCAACTGCCTTCTGATTCAGTGCGTGGAAGATACTCTTTCTTGGAAGCTCAGGAACTCCGGAATATCTTGCTACAGGTGCAAGCTCGTCAACAACAACAGGGTCAACGATATAAGAAGGAACACCGATAGAATCTCCGATTTCTCTTGCAAGGATACCACCTAAATTGGAAGCATGCTGACCGGACACACCAGCCTTTAAGTCTGCAAGTAAATCATCGGTTACTGCATATGTACCACCCGGAATCGGCTTTAACATACCGCCACGGCCTACGATTACGTTTAAAGAATTAATATCAAAATCCTTAGAAACCAATAAATCGGTAATAATTTTCTTACGGAAATCCTTCTGGTCTACGATAGTAGCATACTGGCTAATCTCCTCGGTAGAGTGTCTTAAGGTCTCCTCGAAAAGCATGGTCTCGTCTTCAAACACTGCGATTTTGGTTGAAGTAGAGCCCGGGTTAATAATCAAACTCTTGATAGACATAACATATCCTCCTTGTGATTACTGCGCGTTTTTCTTTAATTCTTCTGCAACTACTGCTGCGAGAGCAATAGAATTTACCTTAGTTTCGAAGGTATCGGAACGGCTGGTTAAGATTGCAGGAACCTTGGTTCCTGTTAAGATACAGCCATTCTTGATATCATCCATACGAACCATCATCTTATATACTAAATTACCTGCATGGATATCCGGGAATAAAAGGATATCTGCATCACCCTGAATCTTACGATCGGTAGCTCCCTTGTGCTTTGCAGCCTCTGCATCGATAGCAAGGTCTAAGGATAAAGGTCCGTCAATAATACAACCGGTGATGGTACCTTCCTCGTTCATCTTCACAAGCTCAGCTGCTTCTAAGGTACAAGGCATCTTAGGATTTACAACCTCAACTGCTGCTAAAGGAGCAACCTTAGGAAGCTCTACGCCACAAGCATTTGCAACAGGGATGGTGTTCTTGATGATGCTAACCTTATCCTCTAATGTAGGATAAGTCATAAATGCTACGTCAGTTAAGAACAGAAGCTGCTCAATACCCGGTACCTCGAATACACATACATGAGATAATGCGCTACCGGTACGAAGGCCAACCTCTTTGTCTAAAATACTCTTTAAGAAGGTCTTAGAATCCGCAAGACCCTTCATATACATATCTACCTTACCATCATGAGCAAGCTTTACCGCCTTCAGTGCAGCTTCCATCATATCCGGCTCATCAATGATTTCAAAAGACGAAATGTCGAAGCCTCTTGCAGCTGCGATTTCCTGCATCTTCGCTGCATCACCAACCAATACCGCGTCAGCGATACCGCGCTTCTTCGCTTCAATAACTGCTTCCAATACTGCCTCATCCTGGGCTGCTGCAACTGAAACCTTCTTCATCTCAAGACTGCTAACTTTTTTGATAATGTCATCAAACTTCATACTCATTTAGATTATCCTTCTTTCATTTGTCTTATTTTCCGTGCTTTGATTCAGAGCCGATTCGCAAAATTGCTGCTTTGCAGCCCGCCCCCGAATACTTCGTTAAAAGTTTATCACTTTCACATATAAAAATCAAGGCATGTTTGCATTTCTTTAAGAAAGGATTCTCTTTAAGTCAAAAAGCCAGTCTGCTTTGGCATATAAGTAGGGTCTCAGCTCATCGGTCTCATCCTTCTGGTCCGGAATATACACCACCTTGCAACCTGCACGGTATGCGGACATTACTCCGTTGGGTGAATCCTCCACCGCAATGCAATCCTGAGGCTTTTTGTCCAGCTGCTTGCAGGTGTAGGTATACACATCCGGTGCCGGCTTACCACGGGATACCGTAGTAGCAGAAACCACATCATCAAAATAATCGTAGAGCCCCAGCTCGGTAAGATATTTCTTGGCACGGACAGGCTCCGTCGCAGTGGCCACCGCTGTAGGAATTCCCTGTTCCTTAAGATATTTCAATATCTCCAGCGCACCGGGCTTAAGCTCAATTCCTACCTTCTCTAAGTGTGCCTCCATCAGCTCACGTCTCTTGGCACGAACCTTCTCCACATCCAAGTCATCCCCGAAAATGGAGCGCAGATAGGGCGCAGAATAGGGGGAGCCAAGACTACGCAGAGAAAGTGCCTGCTCATCAGTTAACGTCAGCCCATAGAACTCAAATGCCTTTTTCCAGAAATGACGGTAATGCTTCTCCGTATCAATGAGAGTACCGTCCATATCAAAAATTACTGTTTTAATCATATTCATTCCTCTGAAACGCCTGCAAACTTTAAGCCGCAGGCACAAATTTGCCCTGTGAAAAATCTTGCATTTATGGATTTTTCACAGTTTTTACACGAATTACACTGAAGGAAAGTGCCGGCAGGGCAATTTCTCTATTGATATCGCCTTCTACTTCGCGAATTGCCACATTTTCCGGATTCTGAATGCTGTTCACAGAAGTTTTCTGCGGGCCGGTCAGAATCTGCGCGCGATAATCGGAAGCCTGTTCCTGCCAAGAATTGTCTAATTTAATGCTTAATGCTTTCCCTTCCTCATTAGCATTGACAATTTTGATAATAATATCCTGCTCCGCTTCTTTATAGGAAATGGAATAATAAATATTCTCTTCCCATGCCTCCTTATAGTCCTCTGCAGCCTGCAGTGTGAAATTCCCCACCGCCGTACCGTACAGCTTCTGCACATAATAGCTGGGGGAGCCATAAGAACTGCTACCATCAAACCAAATCATATCCGGCGACCACTGTGCGTATCCCAGCTTTGCAAAAAGCGGTGCATAAGATGCCAATACCACCACATCCGCATTACGCTCCACACCGGTAAGAAAAGCCGCTTCTGCCAGTGCGCCCTCTAAATTATTGGCCTCAGGCCTATTCATACCGCTGACCGGATGAGCAGCATACTCGCCGGAAAATACCTTGATGGTTCTATCGTAATTATCATAAAAATCTACGTGGTCAAAGAGCCACTGTGGCTTCACATAATAGTGCTCATCCACCGCGTAGACGAAATTCTCCTGATTCTTGTGTTCATTATAAAACTTCCAAGCTTTCTCATAACGCTCAGAGGTAATATCCGGTCCTGCAGAACCAATCAGCTTAATCTCCGGATACTTGGCATGTATCGCCTCTTCAAACCTCACATAGCGCTCAAAGAAATCTGCCCGCTCCGTCTGCCACTGCTCGTTACCGATGCCCAGCATGGTAAGTCCAAAGGGAGCCTCATGTCCCATGTCTGCACGGACGCTGCCCCATTTTGTTGTTACATCACCGTTGGCAAATTCGATTAAGTCTAAAGCATCCTGAACAAACTCCTGCCATGCAGGGTCGTCCATGCTAAGGATTTCCGCAGACTGATACTGACAGGCAAAGCCCACATTCATCACCGGGATAGCCTTGGCACCGATTTTCTCACAGAGAAGGAAGTACTCATAGTAGCCCAGCCCCAGAGTCTGATTATAATGACTATACTGACTATGCCAGTCATTCTCCGCATTGTTGCCATGTACCGCCCAGCGGTTCCAGTTATTCCTGCGCGCCCAGACGGGCTTTAAGGTATCCTTGAAGCGATAACGGTTATGTAAGGTATTGCCCTCTACAATACAACCACCCGGGAAACGCAAAAAGCCCGGCTTTAAGTCTGCCAGCTTCTCATATAAATCCTTGCGGAAGATGCCTTCTACTGCATCGGTAGGCATCATGGAGATGAAGTCCAGCTCTACGATGCCTGGAGCGGTGAGGGCAAAGATGAATTCTGCTTTCTCTGCGTCCGCGTCCGCTGTGAGGATGGTTTCGTAGTATTTGTAGAAATTGTAGGTTTCTTTTTGATAGTCGCCGGTGCTGACGGTGGTTTCCGCGTAGGCCGTGCCGTCTTTTTCGATTTTTATTATGAATGTGTTGTTATAATTGATGTTTCTTGCCCAGAAGCAAATGCGGTAAGTCTGCCCTTCCTTCAGATAGACGCCATCGAAGGCTTGATTGCGGATACCTGCGCCCCCTTCCTTGGCTTCCAGACGCATATAGTGCGGGTTCTCCTCGGTGAGAGGGCTTCCCATGACTACACGGGTCAATGCTGCACTCTCGCTTGGATACGCGCTCCAACCATAATGACCGTCGAATGTAGTATAGTAGTCCTTCGCTTCTCCGAAGGCTTCTACGAATTCAAAGCTGCGATTTTCCAGCATTTCTGCGTATAATCCACCATCTGCAGCATAGTTGATATCCTCGAAGAAGAGGCCAATCATATCCGGCTGAATGGAGACACCTTTTTCTTTTTTGATATGTAATTCCATTGATATTTCCTCCAATATGCATTGTCCTTTTGTTGAAATTAGCTTTATTCAAAAGCGATATGTCTTATTCAGACACGTTCCCACTCCGTGAAAAACGTAACGGTACTAAGCTCGAAAATACCTCGCTAAGTACCGACGTTTTTCAAGGGTCTTCATAAGACATATCATTTTTTCATAAAGCATTTCCTACAAAATCACATTATCAAATACACACAATGCTTCTATTAATGCCAAGGCATTCTCTCCGGCAGAATCTTCTCTCCCGGATTCTGTATTGCCTGTTGCATCAGCAGATACACATAAGCATCCTCCAGCGCCTCCGCCATAGGATACACTTCTTTGCCGTTTTCTATGTATTCTCTCATATCCAGCATCATGGTAGCGATGGCGTATTCGTCCTGCTCCTCGTCCATAATCACGGTGGGTGACCATTGACTGCTTTGGTCGCAGAGTTTAGCAGTATCGAGACACGTATATTGCGGTTTCAAGAGCGGGATGAGTTGCTTGATTTGAGGACGGTGTTCTTCGTCCACGTACTTGAGGTAGGTATCATTCCACTCTCCGTCACGCCCCTGCACATTCACATGTCTGGTGCGGATGTAGCTGTGATATAAAGTCCCGTCAAAATCATAAAAAGCCATCTTCCCACCGGCAAATCCCATGGTGATGACACTGCGACTACTCTGCTTCACCCGTCCGTCGGTAATAGCTCCGTATCTGGAATCCGTCTCTGTCACCTCGAAGGTGTACTGCCCGCCCCGGAGCCACTCTAAGCACAGACTCATCGGGTCAATGGGCTGTAACATACGCCGAATCAGGCTGACTCCGTGATAATCGTGCGCCATGGATAAACTGACAGCATAAGGATCATGGAGCTTTCCACTCTTAATCTCTTCTAAACCTGCCGCCATACTCGGATATCTGTGATATTGCTCCGCTATCTGGATTTTTGCCCCCCTTTGCTCCAGATCCCACAGCTCCTTAAGCTCTTCTACCGTGCCTGCTGCCGGCGTCTCGCAAAGTACTGCAAAGCCCTTCTGCGCCCACTTTATGGTCTCGGTGCAGAGAGAATTCTTGGATACCGCAATTATAATAAAGTCTGGCTTTGCTTCCTCACAGACTTCTATGGATGTAGTGGTGGGAATACCATGCTCTGTTGCCATCTTGTCCGCTTTCTCCTGAGTACGGCAGAGCATGTATTTTAACTGAAACTGCTCCGGATACTTCTTGGCTATTCTGGCATAAAATAACGAACGCCAACCGGAACCTACGATGATGAAAGATAGTGGTTTTGTATGATTCATGATCTGCCTCCCTGATTGTGTCTCCCGGTACATCTTTTTCCAATGATAGAACTTAGTCCCCTACTTAAATCGATGTACTATTCTTACTCAAGCAACTGCTTTAGTAATCCTTCACAACCTGCCAGCACGTCACGATAAGTGGCATCAAAATCCCCGGTATACCACGGATCCGCCACATCATCGCCCCTTCCCGCGAAAGTCAGAAGCTTATAAATCTTCCCCTCCGGGTCTCCGCCCGCGATACGGTTCATATTACGGATATTCGCCGTGTCCATGCCGATGAGATAATCATAATAATCGTAATCCGCGCGGGTCATCTGGACTGCACGGTGAGGCACTACCGGGATGCCTACTTGACGCAGCTTGTTCACTGTGCCATAGTGGGGTGGGTTGCCAATTTCTTCGCGGCTGGTGGCCGCGGAATTTATTTCAAATAAGTGCTGTAATCCACGCTGGCTGACTAAGTGGGTTAGGACGGATTCTGCCATGGTTGAGCGGCAGATGTTGCCGTGGCAGATGAAAAGTATCTTTATCATATATCTAAAACTCCTTTAAAATGGGGATTTTTCTTGTATTATAAGCATTTTTGCAACTTTACTATTTTTACTTATCTTCGCATATTTTGGTATCTTTCAGCATATCTTACACCTCAAAAGTTGTAAAATAAGTTGTAAAACCATACTCTTTTTACAACTTTACAACTCACGCATTACACACCGCTTGCATTTCTTTTTGGATATCGTCAAAGTCTAAATGTGTGTATGTATTGAGTGTAACACCAATATCTGAATGTCCCATAATTTTCTGCAAGGTCTTTGGATTCATTCCGGCTTTTGCCATATTACTGCAAAATGTGTGTCTGCATACATGGGGTGTAATCTTTGGAAGTTGTTCTCTGTAAATCTTATTATGCTTTTCAATCGCATACTGGAAATACTTTTCCCAATGCAAAGCTACCATAGGCATATCGTTCTTATCTAAAAACAAAAATCCTGCTTTTCCATCAATCATAGGCTCAACCTTTGGCTTCTTACGATTGGCAATAATACGTTTAAAACATTCGTATACTTCATCAGTCATTGGCACTAATCTTGTTCCGGCATTGGTCTTTGTTTCTTCGATTACATACTCCATGTTTCTTTTCCTCTGCAACTGATGATTCACATTGATTTTCCTATCCTGCATGTCAATGTCCGCAATCGTCAATCCGCAAAATTCAGAAATACGAAGCCCTGTTTTAAAGAGAATAAACATTCCGTCATAGTAGGTGCAATAGTGCTTATCGTTCTTAATAAACTCAAGGAACTGTCTTTCCTGTTTCCTTGTAATCGCTTCTCTTGTCACACTATCATTTACAACCACTGTTGCAAGCTGAAATTCAAAAGGATTCTTGCGGAGCAAATCATCATCCACCGCCATTTGAAAGGCAGGTCTTACAACTCCTCTAATGGTGTGAATGGAACTATAACCACGCCCATCCGCTTGCAGTTTAATCAACCACCCTTTTGCGTCAGATAACTTTACTCTATCAATCCTCTTTCTTCCAAAATCCTCTTTTGCAATCACATTGATAACAAAATTGTAATTGGCTTCTGTGTTATGTCTTACGCCTGTTTTTTGAGATACATACTTTTTAACTAATTCCAAAACCGTCATATCTCCACCTTTGGAATAGATACCATCATCCAAGTCCCTATTGATTGTCTTAATCAAATCTCTAAGGGGTGGTTTATCTTTCTTTCCCTGTGGTGTAACATCCGTCTGCACCAAACGCCAACTATACACATAATTAGGCTTTCCATTGCTATCAATGTACTTGTACATATATCTTCCGTCTTTCGTTTGGCTCTCTCCGTTTCGCAGTACTCTATTTTTATTATCACGTCTTTTAACAGTACTCATCTTGCTCCTTTCATAACTGAAAGAGCCCCGATACGATATAATTACTATACCATAATCGGAGCTCCAAATCTATCCTTAACCTAGGCAGTTTTTGCACACTAGAGAACATTCATATTCTCATCAATATATTTTTCAAATAATTTTCTTTTCACTAATATTTTTGTTCCATTGCATATTATAAAATCACTGTCTTTATGTTCGTTTAAAAATCTTCTTAATGTCTTTTCTCCAATACCAAAATAAACCGCTGTTTCTTCTACTGTTAGTGTGTATTTTTCCCACCACGGCAAAGGTATGTCTTTACCGATTACCATAGTCTACTCCTCTGTTTCTTCTTGCTGAAATGGGTGTTCTTTGTCCCCAATTCTGCGAAATCCGTATAAATACTCCCATGTATCATATTCTTCATAGGTATTAAGGGCAGTATATACTCTAACCTTTTTAATACGCCTAAGGAATGCTTGATATGTTTCCGGCTGTTCAATCTTGATATTGTGGTACTGGTCTTCCAATCTCCAATTACTCACAATATACACAAAATGATAACACGCCTGCCGATTATTGTATCTTGCCGGCAACTGTACCGGATAAATATCGAGATAATTGAGCATGTGACTGATTGGTAAATCACTCCTAAATTCTTCAAATACAAGCACATCCTCCCCGGCATAGGAATCGAAAGCATGCTTATAGTCAGTGGCACGATAAGTATTCGCATCTCCGTGGGAATCGAGGATATCCCTTGACTTGCCGAATCCTGTTTCCCCCTGCACGTAGGTAACCATGATATCTGTTCGCCGCTCGGATTTATAGCGATTCGATAGTATTTCCAACCTCGCCTTGTCTATGTGTTGTAGATTCAGAATATTATCCGGGTTAATCTCTAAAATCTCTACATTGCTGTAACCATCCTTAATCATCTGATAGAGGTTTGCTAAGTCATTGCGCCTGCCCTGTCCGTACCGGGGGATGTTCCCCTCCTCCTCAAATGTTTCAATCAGGTTTGTCTCCCCTTTTTCCGTATCCTGCCATTTTCCCTCTTTGCGTATGTATGCCCGGTTTTCTTCGGCTGTTCCGGCAGCTTCTTCAATATGTGCGGTAGGAAATATCTTTTTTACGCTAGAAAAGTATATAGGATTGCGGCACTGGAAAAATAAATGTGTATGGGGCGTTTTCCCTTCTTCGTCACACATGCACCAATACACAAGATTCTCCCAGTTCTTCAATTTACCCTTGATTGCTTCATGGGTGCAATCTTTGTGTTTCTGTGGGTTATTAAAGGTTAATTGATATTTCCGGCTCCGCCGGTTATTGTTATCTTTCTTTTTGGTAGATTTCATTGGTATTTTCTCCTTTCGCTGTTTGACACTGTTCCGGCACAAATGGGACATGCTGAAAAAGTGCATGTTTTATGGATTTTCTGTTGTTTTGACACTGACACCGAAGTTGTGGTAATACTAACAACTTCGGCAATGGGGCAGCCGAGTTCCCGGCTGCCCTCTCCGGGGGCTTTATGCTACGCACCGCCCCCGGAATTACCTTGTTACCGCTTCCATAATGTAATGGTTAATTTTCGTCATGTCAGAGATAAATGGCACCTGAATGGGTGTAAAATCCGTTCCATTGGTTATCATGTACCCAGTGCTTTGTCTCCTATCCGGCTTCATTTGGTCTTTAAATTCTCTGAAAAATTGTTCCTTACCTTCTGCACTTAAATTTGATAAAGATATTACTACATTCAGATTGTCCCTGCTTCCGCCGGTGGCAAAATAAGAAGCATCCATTCTCTGCTGGCTCAGCATGACATGTACATTGAATGACCGTCCCAGCATTAGCAGCGTGGCAAGCTTCTTCTTCTCGTCCTCAGATTTTTTCTTGTCAACGCTCAGCGTGTAGGAAGCCCATTCATCAAAGAAGCAAAGGAGCATGTTCCTGCTGGAATCTTCCCCGGACTGCCTTTTCAGAAATCGTTGGTAAAATGCGTCAAAATTCTGCTCGCATTCCATAAATCGGGCGAATCGAGGAGCTTGAGCTGCAAAAGAAAAATCAGAGTCACCCTTAAAATCGTTCACATATAATTGCATATCTGGCAAAAATTTAGCAGTACGGGCAAGCAGCAGCTTTGACGCTACTGTCTTCCCGCTGCCAGTCATACCAAAGATGCAGATATGTGGTGCTTTATCAGGATTCCAAGTCACATACTTTTGTATTCCGTACTGCAAATATGCTTCATTATAAAACAACTCAATATCAGTCATATCAAAAATCCCTATCCTTGAACGTGCTGGTAGTAGATGCATTCATACTATTCAGGATTCTCTGCGTACGATATTTGCAGTAATATTCGTTTGTGAGCGCAATATCAATCTGGAGTATATCTCCATAATCAATCACATTATCTACCATAACAGCAGGATATAATTGCCCGTTATACCTAGTTGGCACATTCGAAATACCGGGAATTTCATTATTATTTAATTTTTTCTCAAGGGTGCTCTGTAAAATGCCCATTATGGTATATGTATCATGACTTTCCCCGTATTTCGCAACCAAAAAATGATAGATGGGAACGTTTGCAACAATGTCATGGTGCGTAGGCGCATCTAACTGGCTGGATGATGTCGGTCTCCTCACTCCAAGACCTTCATGTTTTTCCCATACCACATAGCATAAGCCATCCCTAATCAACTTATATGTCTCCTCCAGTGCAATCGGGTCAAACTGGATATAATTTTGCTGAGGTTCAACCGGAGGCACTTCCTGTTTTGGAAGTTTTTTAGTTGCCAAGCTGCGAAAGAATACAATAAGGCATACAATACCACCTACGCAAAGAATGATGTAATCCATATTTCTTATCAAAAAAAGAATAAGTATATACAGAAAATATACTGTACAAGCCATTATTGCAAGTACCAAAAGCGACTTTGCAATACCACGCACCCACTTTTTATTCTTTATGTCATCACATATAGAATCCAGCCAATTATTTATATCATCAATAATTCTTCTCATATTTTTTCCTTTCCGCCCCAGCCCTTATCGGGCTGAGGCTAACGACAATATTTACTTTGTCTCAGCGATATCTACAATACGAAGATAGCCGCCATTGTTACCAGTGCCATAATCAGCAGTAATGGTGTACGCCTTTCCGGCAAGCAGGGTGTTGTACTGCTCCTGTGTCAAACGGATAGTATCAATAATCTCTCCGTTCTCCTGCATGACATTTGCAGAATAACTAACACGGTCAATACCTTCCCTATCCTTCCAAGGTTTTGCAACCTTCCCTAATAATGTTACATACGCTTTAACTCGCATATTTTTTACCTCCATTTTCTTCTTTGTCCTTATCCAAGGACTGTGATTGTTCTCTATTCAGTTTTCCACATTCAACCGGTTTTCCTGTGTTGAGTTCATTTTACAACATTCAAAATTGTAAAAAATCCGAGATGTAGCGCTTGTTTTTTCGGAGGATTGTTACACAGGACTTGTAGTATGTTATAATCAGAAAGTGTACATTTACTCTTTCTAAATTATAGAATACACCATACATAAAGGAGAAAAATCATGATTAGACACAAACAGTTATTGGAGAAATTTGCAGAACTCAGCCCTTACTTTTGGAATGCACTATTTGTCATCCTTTACGAGCCCATAAGAAAAGAAATACCTGTCGACAATGGGCGTGCCACTATTTCACTAACAGAATTAACTTATGCTCCTAAATCAACCATTCACGATTACCTTGCATGCAAGCGTCCTTTACCTTATAACGAGTTTTTGAACTACTGTAATGCAATCAACATAGATATCTATTCCCCTAATTTTGACGCCCTAAAATCAGGAAATATTGCATTAGAATATCTCCAAACCTTATTTGATGACCACAAGCTGAATACGAAAGGGACTCACAGAAAAGCTACCATAACAAAAATTACCCTTCATAATGAAGACGATTTTATCGAAGCGCAAAGCGAAAGAGCATGGGATTATATTGAGCAAGAGATACTTGAACATTTCAACGATTTACCTTGTAGTGATTTGACCTACTTATATCAAATCGCAGATATTTTAACTTATACAACTGTATATGACACTGACTTTGTAAAATTCTACACCGAATTAAACGAGACAGGAAAAACACTTTTTAAGGAAGCTTTAAATGTAGAAGCACTTGAAATATCTAAACTCGTTGATGATTAAGAAACTGCTTTGTATAGGAAACTTTCACAAGTTTCAAAAACCGATACTGAGCACCCATTATCTGTAACACCCCAAATGCTTGAAAATAAATTGGGATATATCAGCAGATATTCTCCTGAATGTGCAAGCGAACTGTGCCAGTATTTATCTATGGATATGGACGCATGGAATACCTTGATTGATTTCCACAAGATAATGTCCGCCTTACCCGAAAGCAATATACCCGATTATATATTTAGCGAAAGACAGTCCTTGCTTATCCTTCTGAGTTGGCTTTGGAATTTGCCATCATTAAAAGCTGTATAAGACACATAATAGAAGAAGGCGTTCCTCATGCTTGCGGAACGCCTTCTTCTATATAAAAAGTTACCTCTTTTTTCTCACTTACTCCTGCTTTATCAATTGATACGTCTGTCCTGCAATATCCACCGTCATCACATCCTCCGAAATCTCATAATCTAAATTCAGACTAATCAAATTCAGCCACTCGTTGTCGGAAGCTGCTTTCAGTTGAAGTGTATCATTATCTACTTCGGTATAGGTAAATAAATCTGCACCCAACATATCCGAAAGTCCTGCAATACGCAATTTCCCATTCTCCTGAAATGTAAAGGATATCACACCACTTGTATCAGTCCATGTACCATACAGAGAAAAATGTTGAAACGTGTCCAACGCATCTTCTAGTGCTTCTTCCACAATATTCTGTGCTTCTTTCGGGTTTTCTATAATTTTCTGTAAGATATCCTTTTCTGTGCGATAAAAGGTAAAATGCTGTCCTAATATCGTGAGTTCTAAGGTCTCCTTGCTCAATTCATACTGTATATCGAAAGACAGGGGAACTTCCACTAAACCTCCTGCCTTTAAGGTAAGATTCCCTTCCTTATCATCCGTGTACCGGAACAAATCCGCCCCCAATAGGTTATCTCCACCTGCCACATGTAGATAACCATCTTTTTCAAACGAAAAAGCAATCATTTGCTCTGCATCCGTCCATGTCCCATATATGGTGGGCTTTTTCAATAGCACCACACAGATAACTACAGCTATTAGGATTACAACCGATAACAGTGCCAAAAGCAGTACAGGAGATTTTTTCCGCCTCTCACGCCTGTGAGTAACAGACACAGGCTGTATAGTCTGTCTTACAGACTGTCCCGAAGCCTTTATTGAATTGCCACACTGATTGCAAAATGCCGCTGTATCTGCCAACTGTGCACCACACTTATTGCAAAACATATCTTGTCCTCCCTGCCTGCATTATTGCAGTTTTGCACCACAGCTTTGACAGAAAACATCCGCATCGCTGATAGCCGCTCCACAGGAGGGACATTTCTTTCCAGTATTTTCATTTGATATGGTATTTGCTACCACTATACCCATACTGCTATGAAGCAGTCGAATTTCTTCATCATATTTAATCCCCATTTCCGTCCTTTTAGCATCCTGTTCCGCTATCTGTCTTTCCAGCTCCTGAATCTTATTCCAAAACTCTATCAAATCTGCCTGAGTCTTTTCCTTAATCCATACATCATATGCCGCTGTTCCGGCAGCCAAGAGCACATTTGTGCGCTCTCCCTGTAACCGTGCTATCTCGTTATTGATAGCAGCAAAAACTGATTCCTTACGCAGCTCCAAACTACAAATTTCCTTTTCCAGCTTTCTTTCATTTTCGTCTTTACCAAGTACTTTGTCTAAAAATGCCATATTCTTTTCCTCTTTCTCTTGTAATTAGTTTATCTTTTCTCCAAACATGTTATATTCATCAGTGTTATATCCACTAATTTTAGTACATGTAAATGCGTCAGAACCAATGGATTTTAGGCTACGGGGTAGCGCTATACTACTCAGACTATCGCATTCGTAAAATGCAAATTCTCCAATGGAGGTCAAACTATCCGGTAGTGTTATGCTATTCAGACTATCGCAACCAATAAATGTCCTATCTTCAATAGAGGTTATGCCATCCGGTAGTGTTATGCTATTCAGACTATCGCAACTAGCAAATGCGCCTTTTCCAATGGAGGTTAAATTATCTGGTAGCGTTATGCTATTCAGACTGCTGCAATAAGCAAATACCTCTTCTCCAATGGAGGTTATGCCGTCCGGTAGCGTTATGCTATTCAGACTACTGCAACCATAAAATGCACTGTCTCCAATGGAGGTCAAACTATCTGGTAGCGTTATACTGCTCAGATTATCGCAATTTGCAAATGCCTCGTTTCCTATGCGTGTCACCGGATATGTTTTCCATCCAACTCTCACTGCGTCGGGAATTGATATCGAATCCCCTTCAACGAGCCTTATAGTTCTAACAGACATATCAGCACCATATATACTATACGATGGACACCTTCCAACACTTTCAGCCTCTACTTCTACCGAATTTGAAACATAGTGATAAATAAGACCCGAATCCTTATACTCCAAACCACCTTCAAAAGAATATGTACGAATCCCCATTCCTCCTATGACTAATACCACAGCACAAACACATGCAATGACTATAAATGTTATAAAATTAAATTTCCCCCGTTTCTTTTTGCTTTTGCTTGTAGTCTGAAATGCCGCACCGCACTTAGGGCAGAACTTAGCACCGTCATTTACTTCATTTCCACATTTGTTGCAAAACATAACTACACCTACTTTCATTTGTATTTAATCGCAATAATTCCGTTATTTTCACCAGCATATCACTTTTATTCCAATATTTCAAGCAGAATGTCGTTTTTATTCCCTCAATATTGGTATGTATATTAGATACAATATAACAAACGGAGGTGTGACAATGGAAGATAAAAGCATATATGAAGAAGCATTCTGTAAAAGACTTGCTCAGTTACGCATGCTCAAAGGTGTTTCAGCCAGAGACATGAGCTTGTCCATAGGGCAAAACGCAGGATATATCAATAATATTGAGAACGGAAAAGCACTTCCATCTATGGCAAATTTCTTTTATATTTGCGATTATTTAGAAATTACTCCCATGGATTTCTTCGACTTTGAATCCTCTCGCCCCAAGGAAGCAGCTACGCTCTATAGTTCCTTAAACAAATTGTCCGATTCTCAATTTAACAACATACGAGAAATTATCACCGATTTAGTAAAAAACAAATAAGCATAAAAAAGGATTTTGCAGAATAGAGATTTTCTCTATCTTACAAAACCCTTTTTATCGTATCGGAGCACATATCTATATTTATTCTTGAAAAGTTGTAAAGTAGTTGCAAAGTTTATCTTTCTTGCCTTCAAATCCTTGATTTCTAAAGGAATTTCCACCGATTAGCGCCTCCTGCCATGGCAGATGAATAGCACTTTTATATGTTCTTTCATAAGTTCTCAAATCCTTTCAAATGCCCGTAAATACTGGGTTTGTGGAGTTTTTCGTTTTTTTGCTGTTTTGTCATTTTTTCTCAAAATAGGGCATATTTTCTCGGTCAAGTGGTATAAAAATTGGTATATTTTTTAAAATTTATACCAGTAAATTTCAGTGGTATAAATTTTCGCGAGGCCGCATAAACCCTGGGGTTGCAAGGCATTCCATGGCATATTAACACACAAAAACCGCTTATTTTTAAGCCCCAAAACCATGAATTTATACCACGATTTTACCACATATGGCAACTTGCTTTTTTTACGCTTCCTTTGTTTTCAAGTAATCTAGCCTCTCCATCTCTGCAATTGCATCCTCCGATTTGATATGCGTATAGGTATCAAGCGTCACAGAAATATCTCCGTGTCCCATGATATACTGCAATACCTTTGGATTCATCCCCGACTTCGCCATATTGGTGCAAAACGTATGTCTACACACATGCGGCGTAATCTGAGGTAACTGCACACGATAAATCTTATTATACTTTGCAACAGAAAGCTGGAAGTATTTCTCCCAATGCAATGCCACTTTCGGCTTACCATTCTTGTCTAAGAATAGAAATCCTGAATACCCGTCTACAACCGGCTCAATCTTTGGCTTTGGACGCATCTTGATAATTCGCTTGAATGCATTCACTACATCCGGCGTCATCGGCACCTCACGAACACCGTTCTCTGTCTTCGTCTTCTCACAAATATACCTCATATCACTGGTACGCTGGAGCTGATGATTGACCTTGATGACTTTCTTCTTAAAATCAATGTCCTTAATCGTCAAACCACAAAACTCGCTGATACGAAGTCCGGTCTTGAACAAGATATAAATCGCATCATAGTACTGACTATAATGGTCGTCCTCCAAAAT
>JAFUKH010000095.1 GCA_017467845.1 Lachnospiraceae bacterium
ATATCCGTGTATTGCAGGATGCGTTTATTTCTATGGATATGGCGCAGAATATTCTTGTAGTGAAGACGGTATCCGGTATGGCTATGGCCGTGGCTGCGGCGATTGATTCTTTGAAATTCCATGAAGTGGTGGGCTGTATCGCCGGCGATGATACTATTTTCGTGGCGGTTCGTACTACTCAGGAGACTTTGGGGCTGATGGACAAGCTTCGTGAGATGACAGGACGCTAAGTTTCTACTTTGGCTATAGGAGATAGCTGTCGGAGAAGGTAGAAAAGGGGATACATATGTTATTAAGTTTACATGTAAAAAATCTGGCATTAATTCAGGAAACGGAAGTGGAGTTTGAGGAAGGACTGAATATTCTCACCGGTGAAACCGGTGCAGGTAAATCAGTTCTCATCGGTTCTATTAATTTGGCACTGGGAGGTAAGTTTGATAAGGACATGCTCCGAAGCGGCGCGGAGAGCGGACTTGTGGAACTGACATTCAGTGGAGAGAATGAGCTGCTCCGGAAAAAGCTTCAGGAGATGGACATTCCTGTGGAGGATGTGATATCCATCAGTCGTAAATTGGTGCCGGGAAAGAGTGTCAGCAAAATAAACGGCGAGACGGTGAATGTTAAGCAGATTAAGGAAATCGCAGAGGTACTGATTGATATTCACGGTCAGCATGAGCATCAGTCACTTTTACACAAGAAGAAACATCTGGAGATTCTGGATGCATATGCAGGAGAGACTGCCACAGAGACATTGAATCTGGTAGCGGAGCTGTATGGGGAAGTGAAAGAGCTTAAAAGACGTATCGAAGCAGATTCTCTGGATGAAGAGAGCAAAAATCGGGAAATGGATTTGCTTCAGTATGAGATTCAGGAAATCGAAAATGCAGCTCTAAAAGATGGAGAAGATGAAGAACTGGAGACTCTTCACTTAAAGCTTAGAAACAGTAAAAAAATAACGGAAGCCTTGAGTGAAAGTTACTTGTATACCGGCTCCGAAACCGGTGAAGGAGCGGCTGTGGGTATCGGAAGAGCTGTACGTCTTCTTAGCGGCATAGCAGAGTATGATAAGGAGCTGGAAGGACTGCTTAGCAGTATTTCAGAGATCGAGAGCCTTTTATCGGATTACAACAGAGATGTTTCTGTGTATTTGTCAGGCCTCGAGTTTGACGGTGAAGGCTTTGAGAAGCTGGAAGAGCGTTTAGATCAGATTAATTTCTTGAAGGCAAAATATGGAAAGACCATTCCTGATATTTTAGAGAGCCTGAAGAAAAAGCAGGAGCGCGTAGATGCTCTGATGGATTATGATATGTATATTAAGGGCTTGCAGGCACAGCTGGTAAACAGAGATAGTAAGCTGAAAAAAGCATGTGAGAAGCTGTCCGGAATCCGCCGGGAAGCAGCAGGTGTTTTGCAGGGTGAGCTTCTAGATGCATTAAAGAATTTAAACTTCTTGTCTGTGGATTTTCGGATTATGGTGCAGGGAGAGAAGGAGATTACCTCAAAGGGATATGATGAAGTGGAGTTTCTCATTTCTACCAATCCGGGAGAGACACCTAAGTCTTTAGCTCAGGTTGCCAGTGGCGGTGAGCTATCCAGAATCATGCTGGGAATTAAGACCGTGCTTGCGAAAAAGGATGAAATTGATACTCTGATTTTTGATGAAATTGATGCAGGAATCAGTGGAAAGACGGCATGGAAGGTGTCCGGTCAGCTGGATAAGGTGGCCAAGGCTCATCAGGTAATCTGTATTACTCATCTGCCTCAGATTGCAGCTATGGCAGATTGTCATCATGTAATTGAAAAGGGCGTGGAAGGAGAAAATACTGTTACTCATATCCGGAAGCTGGAGGCGGAAGAATCTTTAGAAGAGCTTGCAAGACTTCTGGGAAGTGATGAGAAGTCGGTTGCTGCTTTAGATAATGCCAAGGCCATGCGGGAGGAAGCATTGGCAGTAAAAATGAAATAAAATGATTTTCAGAACCATTCGCAAAATCGCAGCCTTGCTGCTTTCCTTTTGCTCATATTTGGTTCTCACCAAATGATCGTATAAAATCGTGAAAAGTCCGCATACTACTTTTAGTAAATGCGAAAGGGTGTGGGAACATGGATCGAGATATGGAAAATGGCGTTTTAGAGAGGGCCAGAGCCGAAGGTGTGGTCATCATGGAATGCTACAAGAGACGTAGAAGAAAGCTACGCATTTACAGATTCTGTTTATGCGTAGCTATTTTTATTAGCCTCATATCGTTTGGATTTTTCGGGTATCGGTATTTTTATAATAAGGTACCCGGTATCCTCAGGGTAAAGGCAGGGCAGGAATCTACCACAGTGGATTTTGGACTATTTGTAACGCCACAGGCACCGACAGCCACTGCGAATGGATATTCCATGCAGGTGAATTTGTTGGGATTTGTACCGTTAAAGGAAGTGGATATCCAATTGATTGATGATACAGAGCTGATTCCCTGTGGAATTCCCGTAGGTCTCTATGTGGAGTTTAAAGGAATTCTGGTGACCAAGGTGGGAGAATTTACGGGAGCAGACGGGAAAACAGTGGCACCTGCCAAGGGCATCATAAAAGAAGGGGACTATATTCTGGGAGTTAATGGCTACGAAATCGGAGATAAGAATGATTTTGTAGAAACAATTTCAGAAAGCGATGGTAAGGAGCTGGTACTGACGTTCCGAAGAGGGGATGAGGTACTTACGAAAACAGTTTATGCTGCATTGGATGAAAAAGGAGAGTACAAGCTTGGAATCTGGCTTCGGGATAACGCACAGGGAATCGGAACCATGACCTATATTGATAGTGAAGGAAATTTTGGTGCTCTGGGACATGCCTTGGGAGATATCGATACCAGCACTACTCTGGATGTAGAGGACGGAGCACTGCTAAAGACCAAGATTATTGATATTCAAAAAGGGAAAAAGGGAGATCCGGGGGAACTGACCGGTGTGGTTACCTATCAGGACAGTTACGTTATCGGAGATGTGGATTATAACGGCAATACCGGCATCTTCGGAAGCTGTAACACTAAGGGATATGGTATGGTGCAGGCAGATCCACTGCCTATCGGACTAAAGCAGGAAATTCAGCTGGGAGCCGCTCAGATTTACTGCACCGTTGAGGATGAACCGGAATATTTTGATATTCAGATTACCAATGTGGAGCTGGAAAATGACAGGGTAAACCGTGGTATTGAAATCACCATCACAGATCCCAAGCTTCTGGAAATTACCGGAGGCATCGTGCAGGGCTTAAGTGGCAGCCCCATCATCCAGAACGGTAAGATTATCGGTGCCGTAACCCATGTGCTGATTGATGACCCGGATAAGGGATTTGGGATTTTTATTGAGACAATGCTGACTCATTAAGTTACCTTCCCAGCTGCCAGAATGCCACTGCGCTTGCTGCCGCCACATTCAGGGAATCCACGCCGTGGGTCATGGGGATCTTGACGGTGTAGTCACAGCCTTCGATGGTAAGGTCTGCCAGGCCATCGCCTTCAGTGCCGAGGATGATGGCCAGTTTTTCTTCGCTCATAAGTTTTTCGTCATCAATGGATACGGAGTCATCGCTTAGTGCCATAGCCGCAGTTTTAAAGCCAAAGCTGTGCAAAGTATCCATGCAGGATGCCGGCCAGGATCCTTCAGGGATAAAGGTCCATGGAACCTGAAAAACGGTTCCCATGCTGACTCTGCCGGCGCGGCGGTATAGGGGATTGCTGCAACCGGAAGTAAGAAGTACTGCATCCATATTTAGCGCAGCAGCTGAGCGGAAGATGGCACCTACATTGGTAGGGTTCATGACATTTTCCAGGATGGCGATGCGGCGGGCGTTTTTGCAGACTTCTTCGATGGTAGGAAGTGCAGGGCGTTTCATGGCGCAGAGCATTCCACGGGTCAATTGAAAGCCCGTGAGATTTGTGAGTATATCAAATTCCGCAGTATAAACCGAAATGTTGTCACAGCTTTCCAGGATTGCAGAAGTCTCTTCATTTATGTGTTGTTTGGCAATCAAAAAGGAAACCGGTTCGCATCCCGCATTTAAAGCTCGTTCTATAACCTTGGGGCTCTCTGCGATGAAGAGTCCGCCATGAGGTTCATAGTAGCGAAGAAGCTGGTTCTCAGACAGACGGGCATATATATCAAGCTCAGGGGCATGAAAGTCGGTGATTTCAATAAAGTTAGGCATAAGATTCTCCTTTGTTATATTTCAAAAACATTATAATGATAGGAGGATGCTGTGTCAAATGGTAGGAAAATAGTACTGAAATAGGGGAAAACACTGTAGAAATGTCGGATTTTACAGTGTGAAAGTATTGCATTTTAATAACATTGTGATATAATTGGCAATGTATTATTCCGTTGAAGCTTTTAGAAGCTGTATGTAGCAACCGAAAGTGGATGGGACTCTGGAGAATCTCAGTAATGAGTGCCGAAGGGGCAAGGCTTAGGCCGCAACTCTCAGGCAAAAGGACAGAGCACATATTTTTACAGGCAAAGGATTTCTATTAATGAAATTCATTTGTACTGGTATGGCTATTTCCGAATCCAGAGTCGTTAAGAATATTCTTAACGGCATTTTTTATTTTTGGAGACAAAAGAAAAATTTTGGAGGTCGAATTATGTTAAAAGTAGTTCAAACAATCAATCAGTACTTATCAGATTATGTTCTGATTATACTTCTCTTAGGAACCGGTATTTTCTTTACTGTGAAGACCAAGTTTGTTCAGGTTCGTTGTTTTAAAGAGGGTATGCGAAGAGTATTTGGTAACTTTTCTATGAAGGGTGGCAAGCAGGAAAAGGGTATGAGTTCTTTCCAGGCCTTGACAACTGCCATTGCAGCACAGGTTGGTACCGGTAATATTGTCGGTGTAAGTGGTGCAATTTTAACAGGTGGTCCGGGTGCCATTTTCTGGATGTGGATTATTGCATTTTTTGCTATGGCAGCAATCTATGCCGAAGCAGTTTTAGCACAGGAGACTAAGGTAGTTGGGGAAGACGGTGCTGTAAAGGGTGGCCCGGTATACTACATCAAGAAAGCTTTCCCTAATAAGTTTGGTTCCTTCCTTGCTGTATTCTTTGGTCTGGCAACGATTTTTGCTCTTGGATTTGCAGGTAGTATGGTACAGTCTAATTCCATCGGAGAAACCTGTAGTGCAGCATTCGGTATTCCGGCATGGGTAATCGGTTTGGCGGTAGCTGCAATTTCTGCATTTATTTTCATCGGTGGTGTGCAGAGACTTGCTGCGGTTTGCGAGAAACTGGTACCTGTTATGGCAGTTATTTATTTGGTTGGCGGCGTTTTAGTTTTAGTATGTCGTATTACATATCTTCCTGAGGCAATTGCTCTTATCTTCAAATATGCTTTCCAGCCTCAGGCAATTATCGGCGGTGGCTTTGGTTATGCATTAAAGACTGCAATCAGCCAGGGTGCTAAGAGAGGTCTTTTCTCTAACGAAGCAGGTATGGGTTCTACACCTCACGCACACGCGCTTGCAAATGTAAAGAATCCTCATGAGCAGGGTGTTGTAGCTATGATTGGTGTGTTTATTGATACTTTCGTGGTTCTTAATATGACTGCACTCGTTGTAATCTCCTGCCTCTACGCAGGTAATGGTGTACTTGCAGGGGGGGCTGCAGAAGGTGTTTCCAAGGCAAATATGGTTCAGCTTGCATATTCCGGTATTATCGGTGAAGTAGCAGGTAACGGTTTCGTTGCAATCTGTTTGTTCTTCTTTGCGTTCTCTACCATCCTTGGCTGGAACTATTTCGGTAAAGTTAATGTAGAGTATTTATTTGGTAAGAAGGCAGTGCCTGTATACTCTTTGGTCGCAGTTGTATTTATTTTCTTAGGCTCATGCCTTTCTAACGACCTTGTTTGGGAGTTATCTGATATGTTTAATCAGCTGATGGTTATCCCGAATACCATTGCACTCTTTGCATTGTCCGGTATCGTTACCAATTGTGCAAAGAAGTATTCTTTCAAAAATAAGGATGATAAAGCAGCATAATAGTTGTTTTTAGTTATTTTAAGGCGAGAGTCGCGTAGCGAGTCTCGCCTTTTCTGTGCTATAATGTGAAAAACATGTATTGGGAGGGCTGTGTTATGTTATACGGAGCATGTTATTATCCGGAGCATTGGGATATGTCAGAGTGGGAAACAGATGTACAAAGAATGAAGGAAGCGGGGCTGAATGTGGTCCGTATGGCTGACTTTGCTTGGAAGAAGTTAGAGCCTGCAGATGGTGAGTATGATTTTACATGGCTGGATGAGGCTATAGAGCTTCTTTCGAAGAATGGGATACAGACCATACTGTGTACTCCAACCGCAGGACCACCAAAGTGGCTTGCGAATAAAGCAGATATCCTGATGCGTGACCGCTATGGCAGAAAGAAGGAATGGGGAAGCAGGCGAGAGGGCTGTGCCAACAATCCTGCATACAGGCAGGCCAGTGTGCGCATTGCTCGTAAGATGGCAGAACATTATAAGGATAATGAAAATGTGATTGCCTGGCAGATAGATAATGAGTTTGGCTGCCATGGTAGTGCAAGATGCTACTGTGAGCATTGTAGACAGGCTTTCGGTAAGTGGCTTTCAGAAAAGTATGAGTCTATTGAAGAATTAAATAAGCAGTGGGGAACAGCATTCTGGAGTCTGGATTTTGCGTCCTTTGATGATATTATTTTGCCCGCATACAATTCCTGTGAACCGGAGAATGCGCAAGCCTGGTCCCACAATCCATCATTGGATTTAGAGTTTGAGAGATTTTCATCGGATTCCTGGGTGGCGTACCAGAAAGCTCAGATTGATGAAATACGCAAGTTTACGGATAAGCCGGTGACCCACAACTTTATGGGACATTTCGGGGATTTGGATTACTATGATTTGGCGGCAGATTTGGATTTTGTAATGTGGGACAATTATCCGGATAACCAGTGGGGCGATTCAGAGGTTTCTTATGTGGCAATGGCCCATGAGATTATGCGTGGTCTGAAAAATAAGAACTTCGTGGTTGCGGAAGAGCAGTCCGGTCCTTGTGGCTGGGATCATATGGGGATTAACCCGGAGCCGGGGCAGATTAGGCTTTGGGCATATCAGGCACTTGCTCACGGTGGTGAAGGAATTATTTATTTCCGTTGGAAGGTACTTCACTATGGTATGGAGCAGTACTGGCATGGAATTATCGACCATGACAACGTACCCCGCAGACGCTATGAGGAAGTAAAGCAGATGGGTCTGGAGCTTCCTAGGGTTGCACAGTACTTTGAGGGTAAGAAAAATGATTACGAAGTAATGGTATACCGTGATTATGACAATATCTGGGCGCATAATATTAAGCGTCATCACAGAGATTTCAGTTATACAGGCGTAGTATGTGATTACTATCAGGCCAATGCACATTTTAATATTATGACGGCGGTATCCAATCGGGATTTTGAAAAGTATAAGGTTGTTTATATGCCTGCTTACAATCTGGTAGATGACAAGGTAATGGAGGCTGTAGAAAAGTATGTCAGAGAGGGGGGCGTGCTGGTAACTACCTATCGAAGCGGTAGCAGAGACCACTATAACAACTTAAACCGCCAGACTCTTCCCGGGGCATTTAAAGATTTAGCCGGCGTGATTGTGGAAGAGTATGATCCTCTTCGTAAAGAAACCCATATTTCCGGCACATTCAACGGAACGGCAAAGGTGTGGTGTGATGTTCTGACCCCAACCACCGCAGAAGTGCTTTCTACCTACGCAGACAGACATTTTAAACGTAAGGCCGCAATTACCGTGAACAAATATGGTAAGGGTAAGGTGTACTATATCGGCTGTGATTTGGATAAGAAGGTAATCCGTGAAATTGTAGAATATGTTTCTAAGGATGCGGGTGTGAGAATGAGCGAATCCAAGGAAGGCGTAGAAATTATCCATCGTGAGGATTGCATCATTATTCTGAATCACAATTCCGAAGCCAGCGAAGTACCTGTGAAAGGAGAATCCGCTTTTACGGGCGAATACTTCGAGGGACCCATTCCGGGCTATGGAGTGGAGATTATAAAAAAATAGTAGTTTATTTTCTTAAAAGAGCAGTTGCAATTTGCAACCGCTCTTTTGGAATAGGTCTACATCATCTCTTCAATTTTCTGTAGTAAATCTTTTATGATTTCCATATATTCAAGGTAATTCTTTTCAATATAGTCCAGGCGATTCTCCTTGGCAGCCAGCTCATGCTGGAGACAGAGTTTAGAGAAGTTCTCTGCACCGATGTTCAAGGCATTTCCCTTGAGACCATGGACTATGATGGCATAGTTTTTCAGGTCCCCGGCAGAGTAGTAGGCTTCAAATTTGGGCAGATAATCCGTAGCCTGTTTATGGAAGGAGGAGAGCATCTGCTGATATAATTCCTGAGAATTCATACAGAAAATCATGCCGTTCTCTTTATTGATATATAAAACATCGTTTGGATCGGTCTTCTTTGAAAAAGGAGGTGCATCCGGTACGGATTCCGTGACACTCCTTTTCTGAATCAGCTGCTCAGGGATGTATTTCAGAAGAAGCTCATCCAGCTTGTCTGCATGTACAGGCTTTGAAAAATAATCGTTGAAGCCATATTCCAGATAAGTTTCACGACAGCCTGCAATGGCATTGGCAGTAAGGGCAACTACGATACTTTTCCGATTGGGGTTGGAAGTATCATTTCGTAAAAGTTTTAAGGTCTCTACGCCGTCCAGCTCCGGCATCATATGATCCATGAAAATAACATGATATTTGGCTTCCTTGGTCATCTGTAAGGCTTCTTTGCCACTTTCCGCCAAATCCACTTGAATCTTGGTACGCTTTAAAAGGCCCCTCATTAGTGCCAGATTCATAGCATTGTCATCCACTACCAGAATACGGGCATCGGGAGCAGTAAACAGGTGACCAACAGAATGGTTTTCATTTCGCTGGGTAGTTTTCGTTTCGATATTGCCAATAGGGGTACGGTCAATTACCTTTTGGGGGAAGGATACGGTAAAGGTAGACCCCTTGCCATATTCCGTGTCTACAAGGATATCACCGTTCATCAAAGTAGCCAGCTGTTTGGCAATATTCAGCCCCAGACCGGTACCTTGGATAGCACGGTTTTTGGAAAGCTCCAGGCGCTTAAAGCTGTCAAAAAGCTGAGCCAGGTCCTCTTTTCGAATACCGATGCCGGTATCTATGATGGCGAAGGAAAGCATAATCTGAGTATCATCAATTCGATTGCAGTAGGCCTTTAATGTAACACTTCCATGCTGGGTATACTTTACAGCATTGGATAAAAGGTTGGTAAGAATCTGCTTGATACGAAGCTCGTCACCATATAGTTTAGAGGGCATTCCCGGGTCGATATCCATTTGTATGGACAAGGGTTTATCACCGGTTCTTGCTCTTAGGAGCAGCATCTGATCCTGAATGAGCTGGGATAAATCGTAGGTATCCTCCACAAGCTCTAACTGCCCGGACTCTATTTTGGAGAAATCCAAAACGTCATTGACTAATCCCAGAAGCATATTACTTGCACTTTGAATGTTGTGTGCATAATCGTGGATAGCATCATCTTCGTTTTCGCGAAGAATCATTTCATTCATTCCAATGATAGCATTAATGGGGGTGCGGATCTCGTGAGACATGTTAGCAAGGAATTTTGCCTGAGCTTCACGGGCTAAAATGGCCTGCTGTCTCTTTTTCTCCGTCTGGAATAAATCCTGCCCGGTCTTGATAATCGCCATAATAAGAAGGAATACCAGACCGATAGCCAGTACTGTTCCCAGAGAAAGAGGAGAACCGATATAATAAAATAGCATTTCGCCGATTGCAGTAATCAGCATGCCGTAAACGCCGATGCCCACGGCAAGATAATCTTGTAAACGTTTTTTAACGGTATCAATGGTAATAGTAGTAATAATACAGATGATGGCTATAATAATACCGAAATGAATAAAGGGCAACTGCTGAACAAACTGCACAATATCAAATACCTGAAGGACTGTTCCTAAGATAATAATCACTGCAGAATAGATCAATGGAAAGGTGAATATTTTCTGGTATCTTCCATCCTGAATCTCATTAATATAAATAAGCAGCGGAATCGGAATAATCATTAGGCACCAATAAGTATGGCAGGACAGGAGTGATATGTTCTTAATCACAATCTGTCGGAATTCCACCTCGGACAGCATCCAAAAAGCAGCAAAGAAAATGGTCCACGCCAGATACGTCAGTGGCAGGGTTCTCTTATATACAAATTTTAATATTAAGCATACAACGATACAAGAAATACTAAGAAGCAGAAGGAATACGGCCACAATCGTCTTAATGCCGGACAGCTCTGCAAGATATACCCAGATACTCATACGGTCTCCGATATAGGATTGGCGCATATTTCCGGCATATTTGGAATAGCTGACAAATTCGTAGGTCAGTTCTTTTCCGCAGTCGTCCTCTGAAAGCTCAACGAACAGATAACGCATAGGACTGTTCTTACCAAAGAGTCTGGAATCCTCAGTGCTGTAGCTTAAGCGGAGCTCACCGTCGATATAAATATTAACATCCTGCCATACAGGGCGAAAAGCAATATTTTCTCCGGTGTAAAGGTTCTTCGGAAGTGTAGTAACTAAACGCACCACTTCACCATGCTTGGCGGGTACAGTGCCGGGAATCTCTATGGAAATCCGGCTTCCATCTGTCATAATACGTTGCCAATTTGTTTCAAATATGCGACAATTCGTATTGAGTGTGTCTCTTTCATCCGGGAATGCAAGTTGCCCGATAAAGAAAAAGGCAAACAGTAGAATTACGATGATTATGAAGTAATTTCTGATACTTGATATTAAGTTATAATCTTTTTTTGGTTTTTCTTCTGTGCTCATAGTTCGTCACCATACCCCTCATAGATAGTACTATAGAACTATGATAGCATGAATTTTTTTGTGTGGCAACAGGACATTATTTTTGCACAGAATGGACACAATTTAAACACAATTAGTCTCTATAATAGGCAAAAGAAAAGGGGAGAAAGGAATACTTGAGATGGGTAACCAGATGGTATTTAAGAGGTATGAAATAAAGTACCTCCTTACCAAAGAGCAGGTCAGGCTGGTAAAGGAGAAGATGGCACGGTATATGATGGCGGATATACATGGAAGAAATACCATCTTCAGCCTGTATTATGATACACCGGATTTTCTATTGGCGAGGCGCAGTATGGAAAAGCCTATATATAAGGAAAAGCTTAGGCTTCGAAGCTATGGCAGGGCAAAGCCGGATACCGAGGTATTTGTGGAGATTAAGAAAAAGTACAAGGGCATCGTATATAAGAGGCGTATATCCATGGCAAAGGAGACTTCGGACCGTTATCTTTTAAAGGGAGAACAGGTGCAGGATAACCAGATTTCCAGAGAGATTGATTTCTTTATGAAAAGATACGGGAATCTGGCTCCCAGAGTGCTTCTTTCCTATGAAAGAGAAGCCTACTATGCGAAGGATAACCATGAGTTTAGGGTAACCTTTGATGAGAATATCCTGTGGAGAGATGAGGATATGGATCTTGAAAAGGATGTCTATGGGGAAGCAATTCTGCCGGAGGATATGGCGCTGATGGAGGTTAAGACGGCGGATGCCATACCTCTTTGGTTTGTGGAGATACTCAGTGATTTAAAGATTTATAAGACGTCATTTTCGAAATACGGAAATGCGTACAAAATGATTTATGAGCGGGAAAAATTAGCGATTGGATAGGAGATAGGGAAATGGAAACAATATTTAGAGGAATTTTTGACAGTAGTGCGCAGACAGTAATTGACGTGGGACAGTTTGTGTTATGTGTGGCGGTGTCCCTTTTTATTGGCGTATTTTTGTCCTTTGTGTATACATACAAAAGCAGATATACCCAGAGCTTTGTGATTACTCTTTGCCTGCTTCCGGCAGTGGTATGTGTAGTGATTATGATGGTAAACGGTAATGTGGGTGCCGGTGTGGCTGTGGCAGGTGCTTTCAGTCTGGTAAGATTCCGTTCCGTACCGGGTACGGCCAAGGAAATCGGAACCATCTTTCTTGCCATGGGTGCAGGTATGGTTGCCGGCATGGGATATCTGGGATATGCAGTGCTTTTTGCAGTGCTTCTGGGACTTGTGATGCTGGGACTGAATATGTCCGGCTTTGGACTTAAAAAGAGTACGGATATGGATAAGACCCTTCGTATTACCATTCCGGAGGATTTGGACTATGTAACTCTATTTGATGATTTGTTTGAAAAATACACTACTAAGGCTACGGTAGAAAGCGTAAAGACCACCAATATGGGTAGCTTATTTAAGTTGACCTACCACATTATTTTAAAGGATGAGAGTAAGGAAAAGGAATTTATCGACGCTCTGCGTGAACGTAACGGCAACCTGGAAATCAGCATCGGAAGATGTGAGAATCTAGTGCCTGAATTGTAATAGAGGTGATGTGTTTTATGAAGAAAAGGATGTTAAGAAGTGCTCTGGCCTGTGTTCTCAGCCTTTCCATGTTGACGGCGTGCGGAGGGCAGGAGAATATCCAGTCCCAGGATGTTATTGATAATAAAGAAGATATGAGTGCTCAGGAGGAGACGGGGACACAGACAGATGTAGAGCTTTCCGGCTATGAGGATACCTTTACTGCCAGAGATTTGGAGCAGGTGGCAGACCTGGATGCGGCAATCTATGTGAATCTTGCAGATAACGGAACCACCATTGACGGAAGAGGTGCCACTGCAGAGGGGAATGTAATTACCTTTACCGATGAAGGAGTGTACGTGCTTTCCGGAAGCTTGTCCGATGGTCAGCTGGTGGTGGATACAGGGAAGGAAGACAAAATCCAGCTGGTGTTTCAGGGAGTCAGTGTAACCAATGATACTTCTGCGGCACTTTATGTAAAGCAGGCGGATAAGGTATTTGTAACCACCGGAGCCGGCACGGACAATTCTCTGCAGACGACAGGTGAATTTGAAGATATAGATGAGAATGAAATTGATGGTGCGGTTTTTTCCAAGGAGGACATTATCTTTAACGGCGAGGGCTCGCTGAATATTGTATGCTCTGCTGACCATGGTATCGTGGGAAAGGATGACATTAAGATGACCGGAGGAACCATTACGGTAGATGCAGATGGTGACGGCTTGCAGGCCAATGACGGAATCTATATTGCAAATGGGAATTTGTATGTGCTAAACAGTTATGAAGGTCTGGAAGCACAGGATATCTCTATCTGGAACGGTGATATTACTATTATTGCAGAGGATGATGGCATCAATGGTGCCGGAGGCAATGATGGTAGCGGCCTTCAATCCTTTGGGGGAAACAATCCTTTTGCAGCGGATTTGTCCTGCAATGTGGCAATTTATGACGGTATTGTAAGAATCAGTGCAGACGGTGACGGTCTGGATTCTAACGGTAACCTGATTATAAATGGCGGTGAAATCTATGTAAACGGCCCTACCAATGGCGGAAACGGTGCCATTGATTATGGTGGAAACGGTATTATCAATGGTGGAATTCTTGTGGCATCCGGCATGGATTCCATGGCGGAAAATATGAGTCAGGATTCTACCCAATGCACTATGATGGTGACCTTTGGAAATCAGATGCTGGAGGGAGAAATCGTAGTCAAGGATGAAGCCGGTAATGTGGTTCTAAGCTATGCTTCGGATAAGAAGTTTAATAATGCTGTAATTTCTCATCCGGACTTTGAAGTGGGAAAGACCTATACAGTAAGTGTGGGAGAAAATGCGGTGGAAGTAACCTTTGAGTCCACTATTTACGGACAAGGAATGTTTGGTGGTGGTCATGGCGGACAACACGGTGGTAAAGGAAATGGCGGTCAGAGAGAGGATTTCGGCAATGGACGCGGAAATCGTCCGGAAGGTGAGATGCCGAAGGATATGGGCGAAATGCCGGAGGGAATGGAACGCCCTGATATGGGGGAGATGCCGGAAGGCATGACTCCGCCGGAAGGCATGGAGAACATGCCCCAGCCCCCTGCGAATTAGTTTAGTTCCAAAGACGTTTTTCCACATCGCTTCTCAGGAAAAGCCTGCTCTTGGCATAACTTCGTATGGGTGATAGTTTATCACGGCGGATTAAATCGTCCACGTTTTGACGTGTACACTCCAATATATCGCAGGTTTCAGTGGTGCCTACGGTGCGATAAATAATATAATCATGAAAATCTGATGCAGACAGTGGCAGCAAAGTGCCGATTTCAAACAGGTCGTAGCAGGAAATGGATAACTGCTCCTCCCAGGTAATACCATAGCCATCTGTCTGCATTTTCATTTCACGGAAAAGCTTGTCATCGGCCAGAATGTGCTTATATAATCGATTGTTCTCCATATAGAGTAGAAGGGGAGCCTCCCACATATCAATGTCTGAGGGGAGTTCTATATAAAATTCTTTATTGGTCTCATAATAAAATAAATAGGCCAGAGTCTTTTTCGAAGACGTATCATCGTCTTTTATTGCAAAAATCTTCATAATATAACCACCTTTCCCAAATCATATCCCAGATTTTATCAAGCCATGCAGGTTCAAGAATGGCATCTAAATCTTTTAACAATAACTCTTTGTGTTCATATTTCAGTGGATTAACAACAGGCTCCTCGCCGGGAGAGCTTGTAGTATATCTTTTGCCCATGATATGTTGCCTGGGCTTTCAAAAAAGAACCGGCGGTACCGCTGGAGCGGCGTATTTTACTCCAGCTAAGATGGGTTAAGTCTTGCTTTTCTAAGATTACTTTGTTCATGTTCATTCACCTCTTGATTTGAAAATGCAATAACAACTTGACATATGTCAAGTTGTAGTGAAAAAATGTTTTTTCTTTTTTGAAATGCATATTCAAAACATAGGAAAAAAGTGCTAAAATAGTACTAAGGATACAGAATGGGGAAATTCTGTAAAAGAATGGAGAAATTCATGGAGTTTGGTAGAAAAAAGATCCGACTGGGAGATTTGCTGGTAAACAGTAAGGTGATTACCCACAATCAGCTGGATATGGCCTTGGAGATACAAAAAGGTAGCGGCAAGAAGCTGGGAGAAGTGCTGGTAGATGAAGGCATTGTTACAGAGGAAGATATTGCCAGAGCACTGAGTAACCAGCTGGGAATGGAATTAGTGGATTTGACCAATATAACAGTGGATCAGGATGTTTTGAATATGGTACCTGCATCGGTACTAAAAAAGGGTAAGGTATTTCCTTTTGCCTACAAAGAGGGCAATGTGAATATCATTCTGGTAGCAATGTCAGATCCACTGGATATGTATGCGCAGGATGATATTTCTATCGTAACCGGTTGTCAGGTAGAGCCGGTGGTGGCAACTACCAGAAATATTATGCTTGCCATTGATAAGCATTACGGGCAGGATGAAGTAGATTCTGCGTTGGAGGCATATGCGAAGGAGAAGAAGCTGGGCAATATCGGTATGGATATCGACCTTGCAAGCCAGGAGGAGATTAACAGCTCGCCTATCGTAATGTTGGTAAACGAAATGATTGATAAGGCAGTACGTCAGCGTTCCTCCGATATACATATTGAACCCATGGAGAGGTTTGTGAGAGTGCGTTATCGTATCGATGGTGCTTTGTATGAAAGAGCGAAGTACGATATAAATTATCTCAGCGCCATGGTTGCACGTATTAAGATTATCGGCGGTATGGATATTGCAGAGAAACGAAAACCACAGGATGGGCGTATTACCCATATGGTGGATCGTGTGGAATATGATATCCGAGTATCCATTCTTCCCACTGTTTACGGAGAGAAGGTAGTAATGCGTCTTACTGCTAAGGCTGCTCTTACCAGGGAGAAGAGTCAGTTGGGCTTAAAGCCTCTGGAGCTGGAGCAGTTTGACCAGATACTTAAGAATCCGCACGGGATTCTGCTGGTAACCGGTCCTACCGGTTCAGGTAAGTCTACCACACTATATACTGCACTGAGCGAGCTGAATACCGAGGATGTTAATATTATCACGGTAGAAGACCCGGTGGAAGCGAATATTGATGGAATCAATCAGGTGCAGACCAATGTGAAGGCGAACCTTACCTTTGCTACGGCACTGCGCTCCATCCTACGCCAGGATCCGGATATTATCATGATCGGTGAGATCCGAGACCAGGAGACGGCAAGTATTGCAGTACAGGCATCCATCACCGGACACTTTGTAGTTAGTACCCTGCATACCAACTCTACGGCAAGCACCATCACCCGTCTGGAAGATATGGGTATTGAGTCTTATCTGATTGCCGATTCGGTGGTAGGTATTATTGCACAGAGACTGGTAAGAAGACTTTGTCTGGATTGTAGGAAGGGACGATTTGCTACGGAGGACGAGAAGGGATTCATGGAGGTACCTTTGGAGAAAGAGATTACCATTTATGAGCCATGCGGTTGTCCGAAATGTGACAATACCGGTTATAAGGGAAGAATCGGTGTTTATGAGATTATGAAGATGACACCGAAGCAGAAG
>JAFUKH010000096.1 GCA_017467845.1 Lachnospiraceae bacterium
ATTTTATCACACTTTAATCCCAAATAAAAGAAAAACCGTCAGTTTTCACTGCCGGCATTTAAATATTTTTCAATTCCCATATAAATTGCCCAGGCGACCTGTCTCTGATATGTCTCCTGCTGTAAAAGTTCCAGTTCTCTACTGTTGGACAAAAAGCCACATTCCACGATAACCATAGGAATGGAACTGTTTTTCAAAAGGTAATAGGAATTATCTGCTTTGATTTCTCTCTTCTTCTCCGAATCCAGTCGCTCCCAAAGACTCTCCTGTATGGATTTTGCCAGCTCCTGTCCTTCTCCACTGCTTTCATGATAAAATACCTGGGCTCCTTGCACGCCGCCATCCGTAAAGCTATTTTGGTGAATACTTACGGCAATAACCGCCCCTGCGTCTTCGATTGCCCTTAAACGTGCTCTCATATCTCCATTTTTGTCAAATCCCTTTTCCGTTGTTCCCAGACTCTCATCCTTTTCTCTGGTCATAACCACCTGATAGTCATTCTGTTCAAGATAAAATTTTACATAGCCGGTAATAGCCAGATTAATGTCCTTCTCATAGATATCTCCGTTCCCTACCTTTCCCGGGTCCTCTCCTCCATGTCCCGCATCCAGCACAATGACTTTCCCGTTACCTATTACCACTCCCGTACCGGCTGCATACCAAGCTGCCTCCCGGGCAATGTAAAGCATGAATGCAGTTAAAAGACCATAAAAAAATAGAGAAAGAAGCGTCCGCAGTCTCTGTGTCATACATCGCCTACCTAAGTTCTTTCTCTATCATTCCTATGCCGTTATTTTACAATCTATGCTATTACGAGTTCACATAAGCATTAATCATCTCCCATACCTTAGGAGTTCCGTAGCCAAGTCGCCATACTGCCACACCGGCAATTTCCTTAGCTCTCATAACATTCAGCTTCACTGAAATAGACTGCTCGTCCTCTGACCAAAGCTGATACAGCGCATTACCGCTCTGCCACTCATAATAATTCTGCTGTGTCTCCTCGTCCCACACACCGGTCTGACCCACTCTCTCAAGAAAATCAGCGGTGTTAATCATGGTCAGATACTCATCCGTCACAGTTGTGCCTTCTGTCTTCCATAAGATACTGTAAAACGGAACCGCATTTACAATCTTATCTGCAGGCACCTGCTCCATGGTCTTATCAATACCGTTACTTACATAATCAATACTCGCCACGCTTCCTGGGTCACCGCTTCCGTGCCAGTGCTCATCATATCCCATGATGATAACATAATCTGCGAATTTACCTTGTACATCTCTTCTCATATACTCATTAAAATGGAATGGCACATAATTGTCCACAGAGAAGGTCAGTTCATTCTTTCTGCACTGTACAGATAGCTCACGGATAAACTGGGCAAAATGCTCTCCCGATTCTGCATCCACCTTTTCAAAGTCAAGATTGATGCCATCAATTCCAAGACACATCGCTTCATCAATAATATTCTCAATCAGGAAGCCTCGGAACATACTACTCTTCAATACTTCATTCACATCTACAGTACTGTCATAGTTAAGTTTATAATTGAAATCATCTAAAACTCCCCAGACCTCAAGACCAAGCTCATGGGCGCGGTCTACATAATCGGTAGTTCCGTAGCTTTCAAAATTACCGTAATTGTCATTTAAACTGAACCAGGTAGGTGCAATAACATTCATTCCCTTGGCATTTTCAACCATACTCTCCAGAGTGTCGTTACCTCCCACTCCACCGATTGCATGCCAGCCCAAGCACACCTTTCGCTCCAGTTGCTGCGTGGTATATTCCTCCTCCACATAATCGGTAACAGGAGTCTCTTCGTATGCCTCCCCCTGTCCCTTACTGGTATTCTCCAGAAGCTTATTTTCCACATAGCCGATAAAGGAATCCTGCGTCTTTACCTTAGCCCAATTCTCCATCACTTCCAAGACCTCTACTTCACTTCCGGCGGTCAAGTCGCAGAGAATCTCACTCTTGATACCGCCTCTGTAACGTACAGCAGTATCCTTCAGTGCATAATCCACTGTTCTTGTGCCCCACTCAGTGTACACCTGCACCCGCATATCAAACACCTCATAGGACATATTGGTAAATCTCTTCACATAATCTGCTGCCACATACACAGTCTCGCTGTCCACATATACAGGCACGTAGGGTAGCTCCGTACGAACCTCATCTACATAGACGGCAGCCTCTCCAAGATTCACCTTGGTGGTAGTAAGTGCTGTAGTATACAGCATAATATTTTCATTTAAATCAATATAATAGCCATCATTGAAATATTTGTGCACGGTATCTAAATCAAAATAGCATACCCCGTCCTTCAAAATGGCATTTTCTTCCACTCTTTCATCCTGCAAAATAATGGCAAGCTGATTCCCTTCTACGCCGAAATACTCCTGTAAATCCGCTCTTTCCTCAGAGTAAGAATACTTCTCTATCAGCATTCCTCCTACTGTAATTCCCCCCACAATAAAAATCAAAAGTAATGCGACCAATATTGGTACAAATTTCTTCATAATTAATGCTCTCCTTTGTTGTAAACCCGACAACTCAAAGTATATCAGACATTTGTACAATACGCTATTATTTTTTTCTTAAGAATGCTGTGGAGACAGCGCATCTTAAGGCATTCCGCTCATTTTCCTCCACAGCATTCCTTGGGCTACTGACCATGGCCGTCAGCGCCTGACTCTGTCGAGCCAGACTATTTTCCGCTCTCTTGTATAGTCGTAATCCTGCATGTACTTTACATTTTCTCTCACGCAATACTCGGCGGCTTCCTCCGGAGTAAGTTCCACATAGATTCGCACACCTTCGCTTTGCAATCTGTGCATCTGATACTTCAGAGCCTGCCGTTTCCTCTCCTGCCTATACTCATCCATCTCATTCTCTCCTTGCATAATACTCCATCCAAGGTCTTTCCGGACCAAAAGGACATTCGTGATATATTAAATAAATAAAGATACTTTTCGCGTACGTCAAAAAATCCTGCAAACGTCAACTAACAAAATTTGCTTGCTATAATTGTGAATTTTACTTTGCGTTTTTTATAATTATGGGAATACTAGATTTGATTTCAAGCATTTAAGCTTGTAAGATTTTTATTTGATTGAATAAAAGAATCCAACTATGAATACGAAATATATTGGATTGTTGGGATCGAACTGCCCCAGAATCGTCACAGTGATATTGACAGACAATGCCTCCTTCTTGTACTGTTTACGGAAAGCATCTTCTAGTCAATTATAAAATATTCCTTATCATATGGCAAGCAGAAAATTAAATTTCCTTAAAATCCACCTCAGTTCTATTGACTAAAACTGTACCAAAGTATATGATAACTAAACATCAACAAATCGTCATTTGTAGGAGTTTCCTACACTTTGACAGAAAGGATAGGGCCTATGAAGATTGAAAAAGTAAATGACAACCAGATTAAGTGCACCCTTACCAAGGAAGACTTAGCAAGTCGTCAGCTCAAAATCAGCGAAATCGCTTACGGTAGCGAAAAAGCTAAGAGCCTCTTTCGCGATATGATGCAACAGGCGAACTTTGAATTCGGCTTTGAAGCTGAAGACATCCCACTTATGATTGAAGCTGTGCCTATAAGTGCCGATTGTATTGTACTAATCATTACCAAGGTGGAAGATCCGGAAGAATTAGATACCCGCTTCTCCCGTTTTGCCCCATCCATCCATGAAGATGCAGGATTCGAAGAGGAGGATGATGACTCTTTTACAGACGATAATGAAGTCATGGAGCTCTATCAGAAGGTAGAAGAATCCGCTTCCGCAGTGGAAAGCGAACCTTCCGATACCCCTTTTGAGGAGGATGTCACCTCCCAGAAGTTGGTACGCCTTTTCCAATTTGACAATATGTCACTTTTATTAAACGCCGTTTCACATTTAGGCGGCAATACCTGCCGGGAAGGAACCTTGTATAAAGATTATAAATCCGATAAATATCTGTTACTGCTCACTCACGACAGTACAGATCCTTCCGTATTTAACAGACTTTGCAACACCTTGTCCGAATACGGAACATTAAAAAAAGTACTCCCCTCTACCCCATCTTATCTGATGGAGCACCTGGATGTACTTATTGACAAGAATGCACTTACCGTACTATCTCAAATCGGATAAAAAGAGCCTGCTTCTTATTATAGAAGCAGGCCTTTCTTTTTCATTATGATTATAACGCATTCAACTTCTCTAAAAGAGCGTCTGCATCAATTCCGTGAACCATTGCAGCCTCTGCAATAGATTCTCCCTGTGAAGCAGGGCAGCCAAGGCAATGCATGCCGGCATCTAATAAAATCGGTGCTACATCCGGATTTGTTCTTAAAAGCTCACCAATTGTCATGTCCTTAGTAAAGTTTCCCATGATTTGTTCCTCCTTTTACATGTTTTGCATTAAAATGCTTCTTCAGTATAAACTATTCCACTTTTTCTGACAAGTTATTCTGGGAAAAGCAATTCTAAAATCCTTATAAACTCTAGACTTGTACGCAAAAAAGTACACTTCCCAGCCTTGACTGAAAAAGACCTTTTTCATATAATGAAGCCATAAGGATTAGAAACTTTAATAACAATTTAACTAATTCAAACAAAAAATAGGAGGCATTAGCAAAATGAAACCAGAATGGACAAATTTTGTAGGCGGCAAATGGGAAAACGAAGTAAACGTTCGTGATTTCATCCAGAAGAACTACACTCCATATGATGGAGATGAGTCTTTCTTAGCAGGCGCTACACAGAACACAAAAGACTTATGGGCACAGGTACTTGACTTACAGAAGCAGGAAAGAGAAGCAGGCGGCGTTCTTGATATGGACACCAAGGTTGTTTCTACTATTACCTCTCATGGTCCTGGTTACTTAAACAAAGACAAAGAAACTATCGTTGGTTTCCAGACTGATAAGCCTTTCAAGCGTTCACTGCAGCCTTACGGCGGTATCAGAATGGCAGAGAAAGCTTGCTCTGACAACGGTTATGAAGTAGATCCTGAAATCAGCGAGTTCTTCTCTACTCACAGAAAGACTCACAATGCTGGTTGTTTCGACGCATACAACGCTGAGATGAGAGCTTGTCGTTCATCTCACATCGTTACCGGTCTTCCTGATGCTTACGGACGTGGACGTATCATCGGCGACTACAGACGTGTTGCTTTATATGGTATTGATTTCTTAATTCAGGATAAGCTTGCACAGAAGGATTCTACCGGACGTGTTATGACCGATGACGTTATCCGTCTTCGTGAAGAAATCTCTGAGCAGATTGTTGCATTAAAGCTTATGAAGGAAATGGCAGCTTCTTACGGCTTCGATATTTCTAAGCCTGCAAAGAATGTACAGGAAGCTATCCAGTTCACTTACTTCGGATATCTCTGTGCAGTTAAGGAGCAGAACGGTGCAGCTATGTCTCTTGGACGTACCTCTACCTTCATCGACTGCTTCGCTGAGAGAGACTTAGCAAACGGAACCTTCACCGAGGAGCAGATCCAGGAATTCGTTGATCACTTCATCATGAAGTTACGTTTAATCAAATTCGCTCGTACTCCTGTGTACAACCAGATTTTCGCTGGTGACCCTGTATAGGTAACAGAGTCTTTAGCAGGTGTTGGCTGTGACGGTCGTCATATGGTTACTAAGACTACCTTCCGTTACTTACACACCTTAACCAACTTAGGTGCTTCTCCGGAGCCTAACCTCACTGTTCTCTGGTCTACCAGACTTCCTGAGAACTTCAAGAGATACTGTGCAAAGATGTCTATCGAGACTTCTTCTATCCAGTATGAGAACGATGACTTAATGAGACCTGAGCACGGTGATGACTACGGTATCGCTTGTTGTGTATCTTCAATGGTTATCGGTAAGGAAATGCAGTTCTTCGGCGCTCGTGCTAACTTAGCTAAGTGCTTACTTTACGCTTTAAACGGTGGTGTAGACGAAGTTACCAAGAAGCAGGTTGGTCCTAAGTATCGTCCTGTAGTTGGCGACGTTCTTGATTATGATGATGTAATGGATAAGTTCATCGACATGATCGAGTGGCAGGCAGATGTTTATGTTAACACCTTAAACATCATCCACTATATGCATGACAAGTACTGCTATGAGAGAGCAGAGATGGCTCTTCATGACAGAGACGTTAAGAGATACTTTGCTACCGGTGTAGCTGGTCTTTCTATCGTAGCTGACTCTTTATCAGCTATTAAGTATGCTAAGGTTGAAGTTATCCGTGACGAAGACGGTATCATCGTAGACTTCAAGACTACCGGTGACTTCCCTAAATATGGTAATGATGATGACCGTGTTGATAGCATCGCTACCGATATCGTTCATAAGTTCATGACCGCTATCAGAAGACATCATACCTACAGAAATGGTATCCCTACAACCTCTATTCTTACCATTACCTCTAACGTAACTTATGGTAAGGCTACCGGTAACACTCCTGACGGACGTAAGAAGGGACAGCCTTTCGCTCCTGGTGCTAACCCAATGCACGGACGTGATACTCACGGTGCTGTAGCTTCATTATCTTCTGTAGCTAAGATTCCTTTCAATGATGCACAGGACGGTATCTCAAATACCTTCACCATTATCCCTGGTGCACTTGGTAAGGAAGATCAGATCTTCGCTGGAGATCTTGAGATCGATTTAAACAAATAATTAATTGACTTTTGCAAGGAGGTGGAACCCATGGACAACGATAAGATGATTGAAGACTTAGTAAAAATGCTGGATAGCGGTATGGCACAAGGTGTCGGTCACGTGAATGTAGAATTTGATGCTACCACCAAGAAATCTAAAGATGTTCAGACTATGGGCTGTAGCGATTGCTCACGCACACCGCTGGCTTGTAGTGTTCCAACTCTGCACGAAGGCTTGGATGATTTTAAGTAACTATTCAGAGTCCCATTCGCAAAAACGTCTCTTCGAGACTCACATTTTGCTCATGTATGGCTCTCGCCATATGGATTTATGAAAACAGCCCTCTGTAAGCAAGCTTACTCGGTCTGCTGTTCAAAAATCCGCATGGCTCTGAACAGTCAACAAATAATAATTTAGGAGGACAAAAACATGGCAGCAAATGCAGCACAGGTTGATAACCTGGTAAACTTACTTGATGGTTATGTTACCAAGGGTGGCTATCATCTTAATGTAAACGTATTAAATAGAGAAACTTTATTAGATGCTCAGGCTCATCCTGAGAACTATCCTCAGCTTACTATCCGTGTATCTGGTTACGCTGTTAACTTCATCAAGTTAACTCCAGAACAGCAGGCTGACGTTATCTCTCGTACTTTCCACGAGAGCGTTAACTAAGTTAAACTTAGCTTAATAAGCTGCCCCTGGCAAGAACTCTTGCCGGGGGCAATTTTTAGAAGAAAGGATTTATTTTATGACTCAAGGAAGAATTCATTCTTTAGAAAGCTTCGGTTCCGTTGATGGCCCCGGTGTACGCTATGTTATATTTGTTCAGGGCTGTCCTATGCGCTGTGCCTATTGCCACAATCCGGACACTTGGGATATGAACGGCGGCACCCTGATGGAGCCTTCATATTTAATTGAACAGTACGAAAGAAATAAAGCCTTTTACAAAGATGGAGGAATTACCGTAACCGGTGGTGAACCACTGATGCAGGTAGACTTCCTGATTGATTTATTTACGCTTGCAAAGCAGAAAAATATTCACACCTGTATTGACTCCTCCGGAATCGCTTTTAATCCGGACAACGCTGCATGGATGGAAAAGCTGGACAAGCTCCTTACTCTCACAGATCTGGTAATGCTGGATATCAAGCATATCGATCCTGAAAAACACAAAGAGCTTACTGCACAGCCTAATGAGAATATTCTAAAATTTGCAGCGTACCTGAATGAGAAAAAAATAGACATGTGGATTCGTCACGTTGTGGTACCGGGAATCACGGATGATGATAAGTATTTGTTTGATCTTGGATATCATATCGGACGTTTTACCAACCTGAAAGTCTTGGATATATTACCTTATCACACCATGGGTGAAGTGAAGTACAAGAAATTGGGACTGGAGTACAAGTTAAAAGGAGTCCCGGCGATGTCAAAGGATGTTGCTATCGAAAAGAAGCAGGTCGTTCTGGAAGGTATCCGTACTATCCGCCGCGAACTGGGATTAATGAAATGATAAATTTACTTGACGTGGAAGCATTCTTGTAATACAATAAAATCAAGATATTGATAAATTTATATCAAACTCACAACTTACAAATTTATTCTAGGAGGAAATAGTTATGGCATTTGTTATTGGTGATGCATGTGTAGCATGTGGTGCTTGTGAAGCTCAGTGTCCTGTTGGCGCTATCAGCATGGGTGATGGAAAGTTCGAAATCGATGCAGATAAGTGTATCGACTGCGGTTCTTGCGCAGGTCAGTGCCCTGTTGGAACTATCGAGCAGGCTTAATAAAATATTCTTGCACAACACTAGGGAGAATGCAGCTGCATTCTCCCTTTCTTTGTCTATTTCTGAGCCTTCTTTGTAAAGAGTGGCTTACGCTTTACCTTCTTACGCAGCAGCTCATCTATACGCTGGTAATGTTCCTCGCTACGCTGCTGCCATTTAAGTTCCATTTCTTCTTCATGTTCTTCTCTGGCTCGGAACTGATAATCCAACTCCTTTATCACCGCTTCTTTGATATCCTGCACCAGAGCCTCGTTATTGGCCCGTACGGCATCTTTCAACATCTCCTGCAACAAATACTGCATCCTCTTGGTTTTATCCTCAGAAGACTCTTTTACGAGTTCATAGCTCTGTTTCTCTTCTAACATGCTGATATCCGTTTTTCCCTCATCCAGCATCGTTAATGTACCATCCTTCAAAATCACTTTTATTGCCTTCAACTGCAATCCCCTCTCCTTCATCGACTTGATTTGCCGGAAACATTCCACATCCTCTTCCGTATAATACCGATGCCCTAAATCGTTCCTTTTAATTGGTAGGGCAAGCTCCTCTTCCCAGTACCTGAGTACATGAGTCTCCACATTCACCTCTTTTGCAGCATCTGAAATTAAATAATATTGCTCCATAAAATCCTCCATTACTATTTTTAAAAGAAAAAGAGAATGATACTATCTGTATCATTCTCTTTTGTAAAAACATATTTATTTTGCTCCGCAATAAGAGCCATTCGCAAAACCGTAGCTTCGCTGCTTTCCTTTTGTCTTGTCCTTCATAACGCAATAAGAGCCATTCGCAAAACCGCAGCTTCGCTGCTTTCCTTTTGCTCATGATTTGGCATGCGCCAAATATTCATCTACAAAAGCTGGCCCTTGCAAGCAAGCTTGCGTTCCATCTTTTATAGATGAATGCTTGCTCTTATTGCTTCTCCAGGTTTGCGAACTTAGTATACTTAGGTAACCATGCAAGCTCTACGGTACCGATTGGACCGTTTCTCTGCTTCGCAATAATAATCTCGGAGATACCCTTTTTATCAGTGTCATGATTGTAGTAATCATCACGGTAAATAAACATTACCACGTCCGCATCCTGCTCGATTGCTCCGGACTCACGAAGATCGGACATCATAGGACGATGATCCGGTCTCTGCTCCACAGCTCGGGATAGCTGCGACAAGGCAATTACCGGCACATTCAGCTCTCTGGCAAGTCCCTTTAAGGAACGAGAGATATCCGAAATCTCCTGCTGTCTGGACTCAGAACGACCACTTCCGGACATGAGCTGTAAGTAGTCAATCATAATGATGGACAGATTGTGCTCCATCTTCAGCTTTCTGCATTTCGTACGCAAATCCGCAATAGAGATACCCGGCGTATCATCAATAAAAAGATTGGACTTACCGATAACGCCAGCACTCTCAATCAGCTTCGCCCACTCCTCATCATTTAACTGACCGGTACGAAGCACCTGGGCATCTACATTGGACTCTAAGGAGAACATACGGTTAACCAGCTGCTCCTTACTCATTTCCAGTGAGAATATGGCAACCGTCTTATTCTGACGGAAGGCAATGTGCTGGGCAATATTCAGTACAAACGCCGTCTTACCCATGGAAGGACGGGCTGCAATCAAAATCAGGTCTGAAGGCTGCAGGCCTGCTGTACGATAATCCAAATCAAGAAATCCGGTAGGAATACCGGTAACACTTCCCGCATTACGGGATGCAGATTCAATACGATCCATGGCGTTCATAACCACCTGACGAATGGGTGTGAAATCCTCCGTGTTACGCCTCTGGGTCAGCTGGAAAATACGCTTCTCCGCCTCTTCCATAATCACTTCCAGGTCTTCCTTGCCTGTATAACAATTATTGGCGATTTCCTCGTTTAAACGAATCATTTTCCGAAGTGTAGATTTCTCTGCCACAATGTTCGCATAATATTTAATATTGGCAGAGGTAGGAACCGCAGTAATCAAATCTCTGATAAATTCCAGACTGCTTACCTCCGGCGGAACCTCCTTTTCCTTCAGCTTGTCCTGTAAGGTAACCAAATCTACCGGAAAACCCTTATTATTAAGTTCAACCATTGTATCGAAAAGAATACCGTACTGCTTATTATAAAAATCATCTCCATAGACGATTTCTGAAGCAACCACAATCGCCTCACGGTCCATAATCATAGAACCGATTACGCAGCCCTCTGCTTCCAGACTGTGAGGAAGTACTCTTTTCAGGACTGTTTCATTTACATCCATGCAAAACCTCTTAGCTCTCGGTAACCTTTACAGTAAACTTGCCCACTACCTGTGGATGAAGCTTTACAGACACTTCATAGTTTCCAAAGTTCTTTAAGCTGTCAGCCAGAACAACCTTCTTCTTATCCAGTTCAATACCGTGCTGCTCCTTAAAAGCAGTAACAATTTCCTTAGAAGAAACACTTCCGAATGCCTTACCGCCTTCGCCGGCCTTCATCTTTACCACTACCTGAAGCTCCCCAATCTTCTCTGCAAGAGCCTTTGCTGCATCTAACTGCTCCTGTGCAATTTTGGCATCGTTTGCCTTCTGAAGTTTCAAATCATTCAAATTCTTAGGAGTAGCCTCTACACCGATTTTCTTAGGAAGAATATAATTTCTCGCATATCCTTCGCTTGCCTCGATGATTTCTCCCTTTTTACCTAATTTCTTCTCATCCTGTAATAAAATAATCTTCATATCTCAAAACTCCTGTAACTTTAAATTTCTCCATTATCCAGCATGGTATCGATGGTGTGCTTCAAAATACCGATTGCCTCAATAAGACCGGTATTATCCATCTGACACCCTGCCATGGTCATATGACCGCCGCCGCCCATACGTTCCATAATGATCTGCACATTTACTTCATCGATGGAACGTGCACTGACATAAATTTTTCCCTGATAATCGGTAAGCACAAAGCTGGCCTTGATTCCACGGATATTGAGCAACTCATTGGCAGCCTGGGCGCCTATAATCGTCGGGCTGTATAGCTCTTCACTATTACATACCGAAATTGCAAAATGTTGCCTGTAGATATCTGCCTGACTTACTGCGTCTGCCTTCGCTTTATACTCTGCCGCATCCTCTCTAAAGAGCTTACGTACTCTGGTAACATCCGCACCGTTTCTACGCAGGAATGCTGCCGCTTCAAAGGTTCTGACACCGGTTTTACTCATGAAATTATTGGTATCAATCATAATTCCGGAGAACATACAATCTGCTTCTTCACTGCGAATTTTAATATTATCATAGGTGTACTGTAAGATTTCTGAAACCATTTCACACGCTGAGGATGCATAAGGCTCCACATAAGAAAGTGTAGCATTCTCAATAGTCTCTGTGCCCTGTCTGTGGTGATCCAGAACCACAACAGACTTACACACTTTTAGCAGCTCCGGACACTCGGTAATGGACGGCTTATTAACATCTACCACAACCAAAACCGTATTATTTCCCGCCAAATCAATGGCTTCCTGGCTGGTAATAATCATATCCTCATCATACTCAGGATTATTCTCAAACAGATCCACAAGAGGCTTTACGGAGGTTGTAACATCATTGAGCACAATGTGTGCTTTACGCTCCAATGCCTGGGCAATACGATAAATACCCACTGCAGAGCCAAAGCTGTCTACATCTGCAATACGATGCCCCATTACAATAACGCGATCCTTACTGGTGATGATTTCTCGCAGCGCATGTGCCTTTACTCGAGCCTTTACACGGGTATTCTTCTCAACCTGCTGGCTCTTACCACCGTAATAGGTAATGCTCTCCGGCGTCTTGATTACCGCCTGGTCACCACCACGTCCAAGTGCCAAGTCAATGGCATTACGTGCAAACTCGTAATTCTGGGCATAAGTCAAGCCATCCAGACCAATACCGATACTACTGGTTACCGCCATCTCGTTACCGATATTAACGGTTTTTACCTCTTCCAATAGGTCAAAACGATTCTCCTTCAGCTCTGCAATGGCCTTCTTGCGAAGAATAATCAAGTACTTATCCTTCTCCAGCTTCTTGGCAATACCATCCATAGCCGAAATGTACTTATTTACCTTTCGGTCGATTAACGCAATTAAAAGCGAACGACGAACCTCTTCCACACTTTCCAGAGCCTCATCATAATTGTCCAGGTAAATCATACCTACGGCCAAGGACTGGTCATCCACCTCCTTCAGCGCAATATGTAATGCAGTCTCATCAAAAAGATATACAGCAATCAGATACCCATTGTAGCCACTGGCATCAATCATATCACTGTGCTCTGCCATCTCCTTAAGAGAGATTTTCTTAAACTTAGCTACGTACTCGCTACCTTCATACTCCAGCTGATACTGCGCCTCAAAGGTCTCAGAATCGTCCGGAAGCTTATCTCTTGTAATGGTAGGGAAAAGAGAAGTAATGGATTTATTATATCCCTTAGGTTGATGTACCACCGCTTCAAAAGCCGTATTGGTCCATACCACCTTACCGGTATCATCCAATAGAGCATAGGGTATCTCCAAATCACGCAGGAGCCGTCTCTGAATCTGACCATACTCTGTAGCAAAGCTGATCAGCTCATTCATAATCACCGGTTTATTATAAAAATAAAGGGAAAGGGTAATAGCAAAATAAAAAACGGTAAAGCATGCAACAATCCCTCCTGCCGCCAGATCCACCATGGCAACAGCCAGATTCACTGCACAAAGCAGCGCACCTAAATATAATGTAAAACTAAGATATGTCTTTATTCTACCTTTAAGCTTAATATGTTTCTTCATACTTACTTTTCTCCAAAGCTTGTCTATCGGTGTCAAAAATCAAACTACTTGTAATTATATCAAATTTTCCGAAACTATTCCACCATATTATTTATGCAAGATGCGACAAAAAAGACCAATCACCATGCAGGTAATTGGTCTTAATAAAACTTTTAATACTATTTTTCCTTTAACTGGAATCTTGAAACTAAATCATGCATCGTCATGGCCTGTGCAGATAACTCTTCACTGGTTGCAGAAGATTCTTCCGCTGCGGCAGAGTTGGACTGTACAACCTCGGAAATACGCGCAATCCCCTGATCTGCCTGTTCTACAGCATCCGCCTGTACCTGCGAATTCTCAGATAATTCCTTTGCAGACTCAGCAATCTTCTGAATCGCATCTACTACACCATCCAGCACATCCGCAGTTCGATATGCAATCTTACTTCCTTCTTCGATTTCATATAAAGTATTACTTACCAGCTCTCTGGTATCAACTGCTGATTTAGCACTCTGATCAGCCAGATTACGAATTTCATCCGCAACTACAGCAAAGCCACGCCCAGCTTCTCCTGCTCTTGCAGCTTCAATGGAAGCATTCAGTGAGAGTAAGTTGGTCTGGCTGGCAATGCTTTCGATTTCCGCGATAATATTTTCAATCTTCTTGGATGTCTCACTGATACGATTCATGGACTCTACCATGTTGCCCATTTCCTTATGACTAAGCTGAGCATCATCCACACATTTCATTGCCTGATGGTAGGTTACATCCACGCTGGCCACAGTGTCCCTTAATCCGTCAGAAACGGTATTCATAGTTGCCAACATCTCCTGGACAGATGCAGCCTGGTCTGTTGCACCCTCTGCCAGGCTCTGCGCAGCCTCTGCTAAATTGGTAGCTCCTGAATTTACCTGTTCAGCTACTTCCTCAACGTCTCTCAATGCATTACTTACATTGATATTCATATTCTTAAGCGAAATCAATAAGCTTTCCAAATCTCCGCAATATGCCTGTTCACATTCTGAATCTACGTCAAAATTGCCATTACTCATTGCTTCACACATCTTTTCAACATCAAAAATAATCATCTGCAGTTTCTCTGACATATTATGAGATGCATTCATAAGCCCTGCAATTTCATCCTGCGCATTAGATGTGGGGAATGGAGTAGCAATGTCTCCCTCTACAAAGGAAGCAAATCTGCCTTCCAATTCTGCCAGAGGCTTTGAGATCCCCTTAGAAATTACGTATGCAATCCTCTTAGAAATAATCGCTGCGCAGACAAGTAATACTGCCATTAAAATAATTGCACCGATTTCCAAAGCCTCACAAAGCACTTCCATTTCGTGCTCTTTCTCAATATTAATATTCATCAGTTCCAAGGTGGCAGCATCTAAGGCTTCATACAACGGAGTCAGCTCCTTAATAGCCATTTGCTGTGCCTGACGGCAAAGCTCCTGATCTGTAGTAGCCCCAATGGCAATGATTTCTGCTTCTTTTGTAAGGTAGTCTTCCAATGCTACTTCAATTTTTGCATAGGCATCCTTACCCTCTTTCGTTACCATAGTATCTTTTATTGCAACCAATCTTTCCTTGGCCGTCTGCACACGTACTTCATATTTACCTAAAAGCAAATCAATCTGTTCCTGATCCTCATAACCGATAATACCACGCATGTTGGAACGGCATTCAGCGTACTCATTCATAAACAATGCAATATCGCCCTGAGGAAGCGCATAGTTCTCCATGGCCTTTTCAAAGTTCGCCACAACAATCAACAAGGAAAGAATGCCCACTATCGAGCCCACAGATGCAATCACAATGATAATATTGAATGCCTTTCTGAGGCGCTCTTCAATACGCATTCCTTTGAAATTCAGAAATCCTTTCTTCTTTTTTGTTTCACTTTTCTCTTTTCCCATAACTCTCTCCTTTCCCACATTAAAGTGGAAATGTATCATAGTCAAATGGTACTACTTTTTTTCACTTTTTTCAATATTTTGTATAAAAAAAGACCAATTACCATATCGGTAATTGGTCTTTCTAATTAATCCTGAACGTAAGGCATCAATGCAACGTGACGAGCTCTCTTGATTGCAACAGTGAGTGCTCTCTGATGCTTTGCACAGTTGCCGGTGATACGACGAGGAAGGATTTTTCCTCTCTCAGATACGTATCTCTTTAACTTGTTGGTATCCTTGTAATCGATTACATTATCTTTACCACAGAATACGCAAACTTTCTTTCTTCTACGCATTCCGCCCTTTTTTCTCATTGGAGAATCGGATTTCTCTGCTCTATTAAAAGCCATGGTCAGTGCCTCCTATCTTATTAAATCTACAATTAGTTAAATGGTAATTCTTCATCAATTCCGTCCGGAATGTTCATGAAGCCATCACCTGCGCCACTTGGCATCGGTCTGGAGTAGTCGTTACCACCATTGTTGTAACCACCATCGTTACCGGATGCGCTCTTGCTCTCACAGAATTCAAAATCTTCTGCTACGATGTCGGTTGTGTAAACCTTAACGCCATCCTTATTGGTATAGCTACCGGTCTGGATGCGTCCTGTAAGCGCGATCTTAGTACCCTTACGTAAGTATCTCTCTGCAAACTCACCCTGACGTCCGAATGCTACACAGTTAATGAAATCTGCGGTCTGTCCGTCCTGGTTATTTCTAGCCTGTCTTCTATCAACAGCCAATGAAAATCTTGCAATAGCCAAGGGAGCTTCGCCACCCTGTGAATATCTCACCTCGGGGTCCCTTGTTAAACGTCCCATAAGAATAACTTTATTCATACTTTATCTCGCTTTCTATTATGCCTCAGCCTTAACGCATAAGTATCTTACAACATTGTCCATAATACGGATACGGCTTTCGATTTCCGCAGGAACAGTGCTTTCAGCGTCGAATTTAATAAAGTAGTAGAAAGCTTCTTTCATCTTCTGAACTTCGTAAGCAAGTCTCTTCTTGCCCCACTCGTCTACTTCAGTGATCTGTCCGCCAAATCTCTCAACTAAAGCTTTGCACTTGTCAACAACCTGCGCTCTTTCTTCGTCTTCGATCTTTGCGCTAACAACCACGCATAATTCGTACTTGTTCATTATAGTTACCTCCTTTTGGTCTCTGGCCCTCGTCCTACCGAGAGCAAGGAATTAATATATCACGAAGAGTTATGATATCATAGTTTATCCACAAAATCAACTAAAACTTTCTCTTTTTTCCGTATTTTTCTCATATTTACTGGGGTCCCCGGACTTCACGCACGCTTTTCTCCACATCACGGCGCGCAATCATAATCTGATGGTCGCAACCCATGCATTTCAAGCGAAAATCTGCACCGATTCGAAGCACTTCCCACTCTTTACTTCCGCAGGGATGCTGCTTTTTAAGTTTTACAATATCACCAACATTAATGTCCATGACCAGACCTCCGTTTTATTCTATGGTAACTATACCATTAATCTGCCTTTCCCTCAAGAAAATCCGGCAAAAAAACGATATATATTAATATAAGGAGGGATTACCATGTCTAAAGAATTGGAACAATTTGCAGAGATTATTAAGGAACACAACAATATCGTATTTTTCGGTGGTGCAGGCGTTTCTACCGAAAGCGGAATCCCGGATTTCAGAAGTGTGGACGGCCTTTACAATACTCAATACGACTACCCGCCGGAGACCATCTTAAGTCATTCCTTTTATATGAGGAACCGCAAGGAATTCTACCGCTTTTATCACAACAAAATGCTCTATCCTTCCGCCAAACCTAACGATGCCCATATCGCCCTTGCAAAGCTGGAGCAACAAGGCAAGCTAAATGCTGTTATTACCCAGAACATTGACGGGCTTCATCAGATGGCCGGAAGTAAAAAGGTTTACGAACTCCACGGCAGTGTTCTCCGCAATTACTGTGAGAAATGTCATGCCTTTTATAACGTGGATTATGTGATTGCATCCGGTGGAATACCGACCTGCGAAAAATGTGGAGGTTATGTAAAACCTGATGTGGTCTTATACGAGGAGTCTCTAAACCAGAAGATTCTGTCCGAATCCATTTATCACATCCAGAATGCTGACGTTCTCATCGTGGGTGGCACTTCACTTGCCGTATATCCTGCCGCAGGACTTATTGATTATTTCTCCGGAGATAAGCTGGTTGTCATCAATATGTCCCCCACTTCCAGGGACGCCCATGCAGATTTAGTCATAGCGCAACCTATTGGGGAGGTCTTTCGCACTATTGATATGTAATTTTAGACAATCTTTTCTGCCAAAATTTCCCATTTTTATAGAAATTTCATAAATTTCCTTGTCTTAATTATAGGAAAGAGGTAGAATAATGTTAAAACTATAATATGTAAGGAGAACACACATGGCAAAAGAAATAGTAGCAATGATCTTAGCTGGTGGACAGGGTTCCAGATTATATGCATTAACCCAAAAATTGGCAAAGCCTGCTGTACCTTTTGGCGGAAAGTATCGTATCATCGACTTTCCATTATCCAATTGCGTTAATTCAGGAATCGATACTGTTGGTATCTTAACCCAGTATCAGCCGCTGGTTTTGAATGAATATATCGGAAACGGCCAGCCTTGGGATTTAGACCGCATCTATGGTGGTGTACACGTACTTCCACCTTATCAGCAGGCCACCGGCTCTGACTGGTATAAAGGTACTGCTAATGCAATTTATCAGAACCTTCACTTTATTAACCGTTATGACCCCCAGTATGTAATCATCTTATCCGGTGATCAGATTTGTAAGCAGGATTATAGCGACTTCTTAGAATTCCATAAGGCAAAGGGAGCAGAGTTCACTGTTGCAGTTATGGAGGTACCTTGGGAAGATGCATCCCGCTTCGGCTTAATGGTTGCTGACGAGGATGACCGCATTACGGAATTCCAGGAGAAGCCAAAGCAGCCTAAGTCCAATTTGGCTTCCATGGGCATTTATATCTTCAACCGCGATATTTTAGAGAAATATCTTGTGGAGGATGAAGCTGATCCAAATTCTTCTAACGATTTTGGTAACGATATTATTCCAAAGCTCCTTGCAGATAACCGTAAGATGTACGCATACCACTTCGACGGATACTGGAAGGACGTAGGAACCATTCCTTCTCTTTGGGAAGCTAATATGGAGATTATGGATCCTGAGCATAGCGGAATCGACTTATTTGACGATTCTTGGAAGATTTACAGCCGCAACGCAGGCCTTCCTGGTCACAAGATTGGCAAGGATGCTGTAGTGGAGAATTCCATGATTACTGACGGTTGTAAGATTGACGGTAATGTTAAGCACTCCATTCTCTTCTCCGGTGTTACCGTAGAAAAGGGCGCAGTTGTTGAAGATGCCGTTATTATGGGACATAGCACAATTAAAGCCGGCGCTAAGGTTTCCCACTGTATTATTGCGGAAAATGCTATTATCGGAGAAAGCGCTACCGTTGGCGCAATGCCTACTGCTACTGAAAATGGTGTAGCAACTGTAGGACCTGACGTTACGGTCGGTGCACATGCAGTCATCGGTCCGGGTGCAATGGTTAGTGAAAATGTAAAGGATGGTGAGAAGCAATGTTAAATACTAATTTAGATGCTTTAGGCATTATTTTCCCAAACAGTTACGATAACCAGATTCCTGAGCTTTGTAGCGAGCGTTTAATGGCTTCTATCCCTTTTGCGAGCCGTTACCGCATGATTGACTTTATTCTTTCCGGTATGGTGAACTGTGGTATTGATAATGTATCTGTCATCGTTCGTAAGAATTATCGTTCTCTCCTTCGCCACATCGGCTCCGGGCGTGAATGGGATCTTACCAGAAAAAATGGTGGTTTGAACGTTATTCCTCCTTACGCCGAAAAAGGTGTAAGTGTATATAACGGACGTATTGAAGCGTTAGCAAGTATTATTGATTTCTTAAAATCACAAAAAGAGAAATATGTAATCATCTCAGATGCCAACATCGTATCAAATTTTGATTACAACGCTCTTTTAGCTGCTCATAAGGAATCCGGAGCAGATGTTACCATTGTTTATAAAGAGGAGCCTATTCCTTACAGCTTTAAGAACTTCCAGAACAGCCTTACCAAGGATATGTACTATACTTTGGATCTAGAAGGAACCAGAGTAAAAGAGTTACATACCAACGCTAAGGAAGATGGTGTTCAGAATCTTTCCATGAACATCTATTTTGTAGAAAGAGAGCTTCTCATCAAGCTTGTAGAAGAGGCACATTCTCGCGGGTATGTGTATTTTGAGCGCGATATTCTCGCTCCTAAAATGGAAAAGCTTGCTATTCATGCTTATAAATATGAAGGTTATACCGCACGTATTACTGACTTAATGAGCTACTACACTGAAAATATGCGTCTTCTTGAAGACGATAATATGGAGCAACTTTTTGGTACTCACAGAGTGTACACCAAGGTTCGTGACGACAACCCTACCCGCTACTTAGGAAGAGCGAATGTAAAGAATACTTTAGTTGCTGACGGTTGTGTCATCGAAGGTAAGGTTGAGAACTGTATCTTATTCCGTGGTGTTAAGATTGGTAAGGGTGCTGTAGTTAAGAACAGTATCATCATGCAGGATACCGAGATTATGACCAATGCCGAAGTAAATTATGTAATCACTGATAAAGAGGTTACCATTACTGCAGGCAAAGAACTGAAGGGTAATGATTCCTTCCCGGTATTCATTCCACCTTATAAAACTGTATAATATACTTATAAAAAGCAGGTTCGCTATGAACCTGCTTTTTTGCCACCTTTTCCCTTTTTCTTGCCAAGTACTACGAAGCCGGCAAGTGCTACAACTACCACTACTACGATGATAAGAACAGGTGACATCTCACTACCTGCACCTGGCTTATTTCCATTGGAGTCTACTCCGGTCATGAAGTTGTAAACTGCTCCATTTTCTGTGATATAATAATACTGCCAGTCCATAATTTTGGCATACGCCTCTGCTAACAACACCAAATCGATACTTTTATATAATTTATATTCAGATTCATATACTCTTAGCTTATACTCTTCTAATGTTCCGAAATAAAATTCGTAATTGTCCCTTGCCAAAGCTCGCACCGGAGGAATATATAAATCAGACCACAACACCTTCTCAAAGGTAGTCATAGCATCCCATTCCTCTGCTGTGCCTCCGGCATATTCGGTGTAGTAATTTTTCCCCGAAACACCAAATTCATCCCACATCTGAAACGCTTCATCATACTTTTCATCTTTAATCAGTAAAATTGCAGATTCCAAGTACTCATTGAAAATTGAATCTGCATGCTCATTTCCAGTGTCCACTGTATACTTGGCAATCACCTCTTCCTTGGTCATACCTAAGTCACG